>NZ_FMXO01000003.1 GCF_900104215.1 Desulfonatronum thiosulfatophilum
GGTTCCCTCGCTGCACCAGATATCCCAGGCCGGACCAGCGGTAGTCCTCGGGCTTCTGCACCAAACCGGCCCGGACGGGATTAAGGTCCACATAGGCCAGCAAATTGACCAGGCTGGCGCCCTCTTGGACAATCAGACTCTTGAACCGATCGCCCCAGAAAAAGCCTTTTCTGTTTCTGCGTTTGTTGAAATATCGGGTGAAACCCTGCTTGATATCCTTCATGAAGGCCCCCAAATTAACCAGCCGCCGCCGATAGTCCTGTACTTGGTGCGGCAAGATTACGGCATCCTCCCCGAACTGCTTCTTGAATCGCTTCACGATCTCCGCATCCGTAGCCGCTTCTTCGGTGTGCATCCTGACCACCAGATGGAAATGATTGCCCATCAGGCAAAACCCAAGCAAATCCACAAAATAGAATTTGCAAAGCCTGGCCACAATGGCCATGAGGCGGTCCTTCTCGACGTCCTGCAATGGAAAGCCATCCAAGGCCGTTCTGGACATGACGTGATAGATGGTAGGTCGGTCGTCTCGTACAAATCTGGCTATGCGTCCCATGCTCTCCTCCGGGAGGTCTTGAGTTGGCAGGTGAAAGTGAACGTAAACGTGAATATCCGCGCCTGTCAAGTATATTTAGCCTGTCCCTTTTTGCCCTAATCTCGACCCAAGCGAGAGAATAAAAACGTCGGCTGCGGGCAACATTTCATAGCACCCGGAATTCTCAAACCGGGATGTCAGGGAATCTCCATCTTCCCACTTGACTTTCTTATCATGGATGTCCCTTTTTGCCCCCTCTGGGATTCACCTGCGCCGCGCGAAGCGCGGTGTCAGGTGCAATCCCTCGTTATGCACCGCTCCCGCATGTTTCCTGGCGTATCAATCAATGAGAACAGCCTGACTGACAGCCCTCTGCAACGCCCTCTTGGCCTCCCGAAGGTGCCGCTCGTGCTCTGGGGTCCACCGTTCCGTCTGCCCAATTTCCTCAAGCCACTTGACTCGCATTTGCGCCAAAAGCAGTTCGCATGTTCGTAGGCGATTCGGGAATAGCGTAACCCATTCCCAATCCCGAGAATAGAACGGATTTTCGTAATAGGGGACCTCGTCGATCTTCGCTGGGTCGCACCCTATACGACCCAGGAACTCGTGCAGGTCGGATTCGAGGCGTCCGTAACTTTCAGAAATTACCCGGTGGAAGTTCTCTATTCCCGCAATCTGTTCTTCAAGACCGGTTAGTAACTGAAGAGGATCCGCTTCCTTGACAAAATCGACTCTCAAGTCTGGAGGGTCGAGCGCCTCCCACTGCGATTCAATCTTGTCCCAGAAATCCCGTAGATCGAGCAATTCTGCGTCCTTGACGCCACGCTCGTGAAGTAGACCTCTCACGCTTTCGACCACCCGATGGGCTAGGTCCTCGGCCGTTGTGAAGCTCGTTACGAGATGGCGATCACGCAGTCTCGCCTTAAATCGGTCCAGTTTCGTCGCGGCTTCCCCTTTGTCTACGAACTTGGGGGGTATGGGGTGATCATCGTCGCTGATGAAGACCAAAACCGCCTTGCCCGCCTCGACAGCCAAATCGTACTCAGTTTCGGTGTATGACAACCCATCTGCCGTTTCTGAACCATACCGTTGGGCGACAACGCATACGTACACGTCGCATTTGCCAACCAAGTCCAAGCAGACCGTCAACGGATCGTCCGGCTTCGCAAGCCACAATTCCATTGCTTCGACATGAACAGCCAGCGCACGCAGAGCATCGATCGTCCTCGCCCTGTGCATTCGGAGATCCGAATACGTAGACCCTAGGAATACTCGCATATGAATAGCATCAACTCTTCCTTGCGGTGCATAACGTCAAATATCAGAGATGACCGTGGCTGCCGCGGTCTGTGCGACAGCACAGAACGTGACAGACATGGGCATTCTCTGCATCGCCTTGTTAGGCCGGTCTGATCTTAATTCCATTTGGTGTCTTTTCGGTGACCACGACGCGCATCTCGATCAACGCCTCATCGCCTACTGCGGAGACTAGCGCGTCGGCTTCCGGCTGATGGCCCATCTCCAGAGATAAAGTGATGGAGCCGTCACCACGCTGGAGCGGAGGACCGCGTAATATGCCCGTATGGACAAACTCCATCTCCATGATTCCGTCTTTCACTAGCTCACAAAACGCATCGAACTGTGCTGGCTTCGATAGCTTGGCGAGCGAGGCCGAGTGTAAGTAATCTCCCAAACGCTGGCCAATCTTCTGCACATGCGTCGAGACAGGCACATAAAATATCTCGACCTTTTTCTTGTCCTTCTTGTTCACCAATCGAAGAGACAGCGGCTTTTCGCTAGCGCTGAATACTGAACTGACTCGCTTCCGGAGTTCCTTGATCTGCCAAACATTGTCGGGGATGCGAATGAACTCGCCTGCGCGCTCCGCGTAGTCGTGTAGCCGAGCCTCGATCGATAGCCGCAGTTCTAATGCGGCGTAGAGCAGTCGATGGGGATCCGAAGCAGCCGCGTGCTCTTTAGCGCGCGCTAGATGGGCTCTAGAAGAGAGTTCGATGGCCACAGTGTTATGCCTAACGCTGCCATCACGCGCTTGTCGCGTGCATGGCCTTGTTCTGTATCACCCGATGCCCCCATTTATCTGTCTGCGCATCGCATCCATGAGTCTATCAAGCGCCCGAAGCAATCTCATACGGTTCCCCTCGTTCCTTTCGATAAGCTCAGATATCTGCTCCGTTACACCCTGCACGTACCTGTCGCCTGTACTTTTTCTCAGGTTTATCAGTGATTGCTTCCCAATCTGATAATTCGCAAATACATTCATCGACTCCATTAGCTCTTCATAGTGCTCTGGCTCGACTAATAAAGCACTTTTCTCTAGCGTATTAACTAAGTCTCGCAAGTCACGGGAAAACTTTTTAAGTGCGCTACCCTCGGCGTGATCCCATAATTCATTCATACCGGTTTTTAGCTCAACCATTTTCACCCAAAGCTCGTTGTACCGCTCAAACTGTTTTTCTGAGTATGGGCCTATTCTTACTTTATATTTCTCAAACTCAATATTTGCCTTATTTTTTAGCTCGAGGAGTTCCTTGTCAGTTTTTTCCTTCAATTCATTTTTATGGCTCTCTAATTCAAGGCTGTACTCATGCTTAATGGCGTTTTCTAAGCGCGCTTTTATCCAACTCTTCGAAAGCCAAGCCAAGGCGGCTAACAACGCCGCAGACCCAATTGATGAAATTAATATTTCTACTAAATCCATGTATTCCTCTTCAGACTACAGAACGTTGCAAATAACCGGTGCAAATGGAGCGCAGCGGAATTTGCATCCGAGTTAATTTGCCTTGTTAGGTCAATTGTGGTCAAGAATCTCCACTCGAATATGTCTTACGTCTCCCCGTCGTTCGACTGAAGTCGGTCGGTACGCGCAACACATTGGCAAAAGGACTTCCTCCTCAGACGGATATACAGAAAGACCAGCGATATCTCTTGGGGCACGTTTATCTCGCTCAGAAAGCGCTGACACTGGGACTATCTCAAAGATAACATTTCCCCCAAAGCAAGAATCGATTTTCTTTGACGCAGATGTAAAAGGAGCCCAAATAAAAATTTCACCAGGGAAGTATTTGTCGGCGTTCGCCTCACTCATTTCAGTTCCCCGATAACTGGTTCCAACAAATTCAGGAAAGTTTCGTAGTGCAACCGCCAATTGACAAATCCAAGGTGTCAATGGTGACCCCGACACGTCCTCACCTGAATGTCCCTTCCGAAGCAGCTGATTGATCGCGGGGTAGAGGCCTGTCTCTTCCGTATACTGCCGCACAATGAGGCCATTTAACACCTTCTCATCTAATGCATCTGCCAACTCATTTGCCTGGTCCTCGAAACCCCCGTTCCGGAGATTAGTGACAAGCGCATCCTTAAGTGGCTCAAAATCGTCCCCAGATTTGTATGATCTATCTCGATAGTCATCCAAGAGCTTTACATGCAGTGGAGCAAGGTGGTCCAACCAATGAGAAAAAGGGTAGCGCTTAATGGCCCCTTCAAGGAAAAAGTTCTCACAGTCATAGATTCCTATATCATCGGTTAGCGTGAGCAATTCACCGACTGGCGATTTTGACAGACGTTCTCTCATTTTTAGACCTAACAGTGTTATTATGCGGAACTCACAAAAATCCGCCCCTCCAAATTCCCGCCCTTAACACCTGCTGATTCGGCAAGCTTTTTTTAAAAAATAGTCCGCATTTGCCACGTTATTTCAATGTATTGAGAAATGACTGTGAAATCATTCTTGACTCCGAGGTCAGCTTTATGCTTCGAGCTGAAGTTAGCTTTATGCGGCAGCCAAATACTCACCACAAGAGCGGGGCATAAAGCCAACCTCGGAGGAAATGCTGGATACACCGTAAATTCCAGTACTGGCTTCGGGAAACGATACGTACCAAATGTTGAAGCCATTAAACGACATTTGTAGTGGAAGCAATCGTATCTGGCTCATGATCGTTTCGCGGTTCGTCGAGAGGCGCTGCGCTGGTATTATCAGGAAGGGCGCAAGCGAATGAAACAGGAGAGGGCGCCATCGCCGCCTCCGCCGAGACAATCCGGCAAAGGCCACGCCCGCCTGCACCTCGTTGCTCAAGCGCCCCTCACAGTCGATGGGGCCGGGACGCAAAATAGCGCAAAGTGGTGGAACGTCTTGCGTTATTCCTGTTCACTGTCGGTTCAGGCTCTGCTTGACCAGAGGCATGATCCAGTCCTAAAGTTTCATGCAAAACGTGTATGCAGGAGGATGAGCACATGGCAAATCTGCAGGTCAAGGGCATTGACGACGGTCTGTATGACCAGTTGAAACGACAGGCTGCCGTGGAGAACAGGTCCGTGAGCCAGGAGGTCATTTTGTTGATCAAATCCCACCTTGCGGCCCGCACTGCCCAGCGGGCCGCATCTTCACCCGCTGAAACGCTTCTTCAGCTTGCCGGGTCCTGGGAGGACGACCGCCCGGCGGAATGCATCATGGAAGAAATCAACGCATCCCGAATCAACAGCCAACGCTTCCAGGACGGTTTTTGATGTTTCTCCTGGACACCGACATCGTGATCTATGCCTTGAAAGGCAGGGCGGAGGTTCTTGCCAACCTCCGCATCCATTACCACGACCCCATGTTTTTAAGCACCATCACCATGATGGAGCTGTATTACGGCGCCTACAAGTCGCGAAACGTCGATGCGAACCTTGCCCGGCTCAAAACCATTGAAACGTCCTATCCGCTCCTTGCTCCAGGTGCGGAGGTTGTCGAGGCTTTTGGCAGAATCAAGGCATCCCTCGAAGCCCAGGGTGTGCGGCTTGCGGATCTGGACGTGATCATCGCCACCACGGCTTTGTCCCGCAATCTGACCCTGATCACCAACAACCAGAAACATTTCCAGCGCATTCCCGGCTTGAAGCTGGGAAACTGGGCGAGCACCGATTAGACGTCCGTCGCCCGGGGATGGTTCAAAACCTGTTGACACTTTCGGAGTTGAACCGCCCGCTTCGCTCAGGGCGCAAAGGTCGCCAAGAAGAGATTTTGTCTTCCGCTGGAAAGATGCGGAAGCCAAATAACTCGCCGCCTATCGGCGAGATTGATTCCACCCGACAGGGCGGGGCAATGTTTTTGGAAAGCAGCTTTTTCCGTAACTTCTCAAAAACTTGTGGCAAGCATGACCTGGATGCCCGCCTTCGCGGGCATGACGAGCTTGAGAGAACGTGCCATTTCAGTCATTCCCGCGCAGGCGGGAATCCAGGGGCAGAGGCAATTTGGGGGTTTGCCCGGCCCTTTTGAGCAATTACCAAAGCTTTCGCCTCGCAGCCAACTCGCCCATCGCACTGAAAAGGAAGAACCCCATGCCCAAATCCAGGGAAGAATGCCTCGCGGCTTTGCGCGCCGCGCCCCATGTCATCGAACCCGGCCAAAAGTTCGTGGTGGACGAGTTCCGGCCCGAAGACGGACTTGGCGTGGCCCGGCTGTTCCACGCTGTGTACGGCGAGATGTTTCCGGTGGATTATGTCTATGATCCGGAGGAGCTGGTCCGGCTGAATGCCGGGCCGGATCTGTACCAGGTGCTCGGGCGCACGGACAAGGGCGATATCGTCGGCCTGTACGCCCTGTTCCGCAACCCTCCGGGACACAGGATCATGGAGGCCGGATCCTGGATCGTGCATCCGGCCTACCGCACCTCTTCCCTGGCCATGCGTCTGGTCGCCAGGATCAATACCGCCCCGCCCGAGCGCCTGGGAGTGGACGTCATTTACGGGCAGACCGTCTGCGACCATGTCACCACCCAGAAAATGGGCATCAAATACAACAGCTTCTACGGCGCCCTGGAAATCGAGGCCATGCCGCCCAGGCCCGAAGAACACGCCGGACCGGGCTCAGGCCGGATCAGCCTGCTGGACGGGTTCATCATCCTGCGGGACCGGCCCCACGCCGTGCATCTTCCCCGTCACTACGCCGATGTTTTGCGCGCCCTGTACGCCAGCCGCGACCTGGATCGCGAATTCCGGGACGACCCCGGCCCGACCGAACTGGCCGGAACAATCAACCCGGCTGACATGGCCGACTTCACCGAGGCCGCAGTGCAGCACATGGACAAGGCTGATCTGGTCAAAATGACCGTGGACCGGATCGGGCCGGACTTCGGCGCCGTCCTGGCCCGGATGGAACAGGACTTCCCGGAACGTCACGTCTATCAGATCGTGCTGCCCCTGGGGCGACCGGGCTGCACCGGGGCAGTGGACGCGGCCCGGACCAAGGGGTATTTCCTGGGCGGATTGCTACCGCTCTGGTATGATCAGGATGGATTGCTGCTGCAAAAACTCGCCAAGGAACCGGACTTTTCCCGGATCAAGCTGCATCCCGAAGCGGCGCGGAGGCTTCTGGAGCTGATCCGCTCCGACCGCGACCGTTCGGCAAAAAACCAGTAACCCCGTTCACCCTCACATCCACTCACCTCGGAGGACCCTCGCCATGGGGCAGATATCTCTTGATCTGGACGACTATTTTCATCTTACGCGGGCCGTTGTTTATGCCGAACTGAAGAAGCTGCGCAAAACGTCCGACGTGTTCGGGGATGAGTTGCTGCTTACTCCGGACAGCGCCCTGGCCCAGGAACCCCTGGCGATACCCCCGGACCAACTGGCCTTGGTTGCCTCCCGGGTGGGCGGATTTTTTGGACTGACCGGCGAGGTTGCCGCCGGGCTGAGCGGGCTGGCCACCCTGGGCCAGTGGGCCGGGCATCTGCTGGAACAGGTCGGGCCCAGGCCCCGGGTGATCACCTTTTACACCTCGGGCAGTACCGGCGAGCCCAAGCCCATTGTACGGGACTATTACTTCCTGGAGCAGGACGCCCTGCATCTGGCTGAAATGCTCCAGGGGACCAAACGGATTCTGGGCCTCGTCCCGCCGCACCATATTTACGGCTTCATCTACACGGTTCTGATTCCCAAGGTTCTGGGGGCGCAACGGTGCGACCTGCGCTTCAAGCGGCCCGCGCGGATCATCAAGGATCTGGCCCCGGGGGATGCGCTGATCGGGTTCCCGCACATCTGGAGGCTGTGTTCCGAAACCAAGGAGCGTTTTCCGGCCGGGGTGATCGGGGTCACGTCCACCGGACCGTGTCCGCCGGAAATCATCCGCACCCTCAAGCGCCAAGGGCTGCAGGTGATGTTCGAGATCTACGGATCCTCGGAAAGCGGGGCCATGGGCCACCGCTCCAATCCCGACGATCCCCTGACCCTGATGGCCACCTGGAAACGATTCGGAGAGGACCAGTTCGTGCGCGACCTGGAAGACGGCGGCCAATCCGAGCCCTTTGCCTTCCAGGACGCCCTGGAATGGGTGGACGAGACCCGGTTTTTCGTCAAGAAGCGCCTGGACAGCGCGGTCCAGGTGGCCGGGATCAACGTCTATCCGGCCCGGGTCCGGGAGGCGCTGCTGGCCCATGAGGCCGTGGCCGACTGCGCGGTGCGGCTGATGCGCCGGGAGGAGGGCGACCGGCTGAAGGCCTTCGTGGTGCTCAAGGACGGGTTCACGCCTGGCCCGGCAATGCGCGACGCGTTGCGCGTCCATCTGGCCGGTCGGCTGTACCGGGTCGAGCAGCCGGGCGCCGTCACCTTTGGCCCGGAACTGCCCAAGAACGAAATGGGCAAGCCGGCCGACTGGACCGTTGACACCAGGCAGGTGGCCATGACCCTGGACCAGGCCCTGTCCAGGCTGCAAGCCGAAGCCCGGACAATCGAACCTGGGCAGACATTCACCGTGGACGGGCTGCGCTCAGAAGGCAGCATGGACGGCGGCATGGGCGACGGCATGGGCGACGCCTGGGGCGTGGCCGGGCTCTTTTACGCAGTGTTCGGCGGCTCCTTTCCCTTTGAGACCTATTACATCCCGGAGCGGCTGCTGGAGGAGAACCGGCTGGGCCTGGTCCACAGCGCCGTGGCCCGCACCCCTGGCGGCGACATCGTCGGCTACGGCAGTCTGTTCCGCAGCTCCGCGCCCCATCACGGCGTCTATGAAATCGGCTCCCACGTGGTCCATCCGGCCTACCGCGGCACCCAGGTTCCCCTGGCCCTGCAGGAGTTCATCCGCGACGCGCTCATTCCCCGGCACGGCGTGGAGGTCTTTTTCAGCGAGGCCCCCTGCCATCAGGTGGTCACCCAGAAGTTCGCGGCCATGTGCGGGCTGGTGGAAACGGCCCTGGAAATCGGGCTGATGCCCGCGGCCGCCTATGGAACCACGGAGCATCCGGACGACCGCGTTTCCACGCTCCTGCTGTTCGGCCGGACCCGGGATGAACAGCGTCGGCTGCATGTCCCGGCCGCCTACCAGGAAGCTGTTGATTATCTGCTGCAGGACGCCCGGCTGGACCGCCTCGTGCTGCCGGGCGACGACGAGCCCCCGGCGGGCATCGCCACCCGGGTTTCCACGGAATATTTCGCCTTTGCCCAGGTGGCCCGGATGCATGTCCTGACCCTGGGGCCGGATTTCGAGCGCAGCCTGGCTGGTTTCGAGTCCCAGGCCCTTGCGCCGGATTCCCGAGCCGGAACCGGCACGTCCGGGGCCCGGGTGCTCCAGGTGTTCGTCAATCTCGGCGAGTCCTGGTGCGGCCAGGCCGTGACCGCCCTGCGCGAGCAGGGCTATTTCCTGGGGGGGCTGCTGCCGGGCTGGTTCGAGACCGACGGCCTGCTGATGCAAAAGGTCCTGGACATGCCCGTGGCTGATTCCATCAAGCTCTATTCCCAGCGGGCCCACCGCATCCTGGATCTGATCCTGCGGGACATCGAGTCCAACCCGGCCTGCGCCTCGCCGCTCAAACGGCCCGTCCCTGCCGCGGCCCTGGACCGGGAATGGCTCCAGGCCGCCCGGATCGAGGAAGTGGTTCTGTCCGGCGAAGGGCTGACCGTGGATGAAGTGGTGGCCGGGGCCAGATACGCCAGGCCGGTCCGGCTGACCGCGGACCGGACCGTGCTGGACCGGGTCGAGGCCTCGGCCTCGTTCATCGAATGGGCCGTGCGCACCGGCGAGCCCATCTACGGGGTGAACACCGGGTTCGGCGGCATGGCCGACGTGACCATCCCCGAAAGCGACCTCTGCGCCCTGCAAAACAACCTGCTGCGCTTTTTGAACGTCTGCGCCGGAAAATATCTCCCCCTGGAGGACGTGCGCGCGGCCATGCTCCTGCGGGTCAATTCCCACTTGCGCGGGGCCTCGGGCGTGCGCCGGGAACTCATTGACCGGGTCATACTCTTTCTGAACAGCGGCGTGACGCCCCTGGTTCGCGACATGGGCTCCATCGGGGCCAGCGGTGATCTGGCGCCCCTGGCCACCATCGCCGGGGCCCTGGTCGGGGCTGATCCCTGCTTCCAGGTGGACATGCGCGGTGAAACCGTGAGCTGTCTGACGGCCCTGGAGCGCCTTGGCCTACAGCCCTTCACCCTGGGGCCCAAGGAGGGTCTGGGCATGGTCAACGGCACCTCGGTGATGACCGGGATCGCGGCCAACTGCCTCTACGACGCCCGCCGCCTGACGGCCCTGTGCTTGGGCTTCCACGCCCTGGTCATCCAGGCCCTGCGCGGCACCAACCAGTCCTTTCATCCCTTCATCCAGAAGCTCAAGCCGCATCCCGGCCAGGTCCTGGCCGCGGAGCTGATGCTCCGGCTCCTGGACGGGTCAGCCATGTGCCGCAACGAGCTGGACGGCCACCACGAGGTGCTGGACGGGCAGCCGGCCCAGGACCGCTATTCCCTGCGCTGCCTGCCCCAGTTCGTGGGCCCGGTGCTGGACGGGTTGCGCTTGGCCGCCGCGGCCGTGGAAACCGAAATGAATTCGGCCAACGACAACCCGCTCATCGACGGCGACAACTGCCTGAGCCTGCACAGCGGGAACTTCCTCGGCCAGTACGTGGCCGTGTGGATGGACCATCTGCGCTACTACCTGGGCCTGGCGGCCAAGCACATGGACACCCAGATCGCCCTGCTCGCGGCTCCGGAATTCAACGCCGGCCTGCCGGCGTCCCTGGTGGGCAACCCGGAGCGCAAGGTGAACATGGGGCTCAAGGGCCTGCAGATCGCGGCCAACTCCATCATGCCCCTGTTGTCCTACCACGGTGCGCCCATTGCCGACCGCTTCCCGACCCACGCCGAGCAGTTCAACCAGAACATCAACAGCCAGGGCTTCAACTCCGCGGTCCTGGCCCGCACATCCATCCGCTCCCTGCAATCCTACACCGCCATGGCCCTGATCTTCGGGGTCCAGGCCGTGTCCCTGCGCGCGGCCCGGATGTCCGGCAGCCACGACCCGCGCTCCCTGCTCTCACCCGCCGGCGCGGGCCTGTACCAGGCGGTGCTGGATGTCCTGGGCCATACCCAGCAGGATTCCCGCCCCCTGATCTGGAACGACGACGAGCAGTCCCTGGAAGTTCTGGTGGAAAAACTGACCCGTGACATTGCCGCTGAAGGCCGGACCGTGCAGGCGGTGGGCGGCGTTGTCGCGGCCCTGCACTGACAGGAAGGAGATCGATCATGCCCGAAGACAAGCAGTATTTCGTCGAACGCTTCGCGGCCGACCCGCTGACGGCGGACGTGGAGCAGGAGGTTACGCTCAGCCTGTTCGCCCCGGGGGACGAAATCGGCGTGTCCCGACTCTACCACGCGGTCTACGGCGACGCCTATCCCGTGGAGGACTACTATATTCCGCGGCGGATTCTGGAATTGAACCGGGAGCAACAGCTCAGCTCCGTGGTCTGCAAGACCGAGGACGGGGTGATTGTCGCCCACGGAGCGCTCTACCGCAGCTCGCCGCCCTTTGCCGGGCTGCTGGAAGTGGGGCAGTATCTGGTGCTGAAAAGCCACCGGAGGCGAAACATCGCCGAGATGATCAACACGTACGTCCACGGACCCTTGGCGGAAAGCCTGCCCGTTGAAGGGATTTACGCCGAGCCCGTGACCAATCACATCGTGACCCAGCTCTTCGGCGTCCAGGCGAAGATGGCCGACTACGCCGTGCAGCTGGGCCTACTGCCCCCGAGCCAGGGCTGGGACGGGGCCTCGGGCCGGATGTCCTGCTTCCTGCAGTTCAAGACCGTCCGGGACCGACCGCACAGGGTCCACCTGCCTGAGAGGCACCGGGATATTCTGGATTTCATCCTGGCGGACCGGGATTTCCAGCGCACGTTTGCCGAGGCGTCCGACACCCTGCCGACGGACGGCCAGACCGTTCACCAGGTGCAGGCCTTTCCCGGCACGGGCACGGCCCGGTTCCAGTTCCCCTCATTGGGCGCGGATTTTTCCCGTGTTCTGGAAGGGCTGGAAAGCGAGGCCCTGCGGGAAGGGTGCGTGACGCTCCAGGCATTCCTGAACCTGGGGCAGGCGGAGGTGGGCGGGGCCGTCGAACGGCTGTGCGCCGACGGATGGTTCCTGGGCGGCTACCTGCCGCGCTGGTTCGACAGCGACGGGCTGCTGATGCAGAAGATCCTGGAGCGGCCGGACTATGCCGCCATCAGGCTGCATAATGACAAGGCCCGGGCCCTGCTGGAGCGGATCAGGGCGGAGCAGGAAAAAACAGCCCCTCTCCAGGGCAAATTTGTTCTCACGTAACTACCTGAAGTTATGAGGCTGGTTTGCCCTGTTTGGGACGGATCGACCGGCTTCGCCTGTCTGACTGAACCAGGAATCGTTCTTCAAGCCGTTGCCCATCGCAACGAGCACAACATCTTGTTATTAAAGCGCAACGGCTTGATGGTACGAGGCCGGTGATGGAGTTTCGAGCCGTTCCAAACAGGGTAAACCAGCCGTCTTTGCAGGAAAAATTTGGTGAGAACAAAATTCCCCTGGTCCCCTCTCCCCCAAGGTTGACGCGGCCATGCACCAGGAAAGCGTCTCCTCGGGATCATTTTTCCGCGTTGTGTTGCGTGACCCGCAGCAGTCCGACCATGCTCCAGGCGATCACGGATCCAGCCAGGGGCAGAACCGCGAAAGCCAGGAACAATTCCGCATAGGCCACACCCATGGCCAGCAGCGTCCCGGCCAGTACCGGCCCCATCCAGTAGCCCGCGTCCATGGTGAAGAGCATCATGTTCGTGTTCAAACCGCGCAGATGCCGCGGTGAGATGACGAACATGGCGGCGTTGAGCTGGGGCATGACAAACCCCAGGCAAACGCCGTACAGTCCGGCCAGGATCAGGATCTTGTCCGGGGTTTCAGCCAGGCTGAAGAGAAGAAAACACACGGCCAGCGCCAGCAGAAACAGCCCGAGCATGGCCGCCCGGTTGACCCTGTCCAGAAGCTTGCCGCAGGCGATGCGCACCAGAATGGTCGCACCGGTGGAGATGCTGAAGAAAAAACCTGGGTTGCCGCCACCCAGGGCCGACAGATGATCCTTCATGTAGAAGAAGACCGTGGTGGTGGCGATGAACAACAGCAGGTTGGCCGTCAGCAGCCTGGCAATACCTGGCGTGCGGAGATCCTCGACAATGTCCTTGAACCGTGGACGTTGCATGGCCTTGTCCGGCAGGTCGGCCACGCGGCGGCGGACCCCGCGACCTACGGCCGGCAGCAGAAACAGGGCCGGCACGAACAAGGGCGAAAACAGGGAGTAAACCCGTGAGGCGTCGCCGAACGCGACCAGCAGCGGCTCCACAAGGGGCGGCAGCACCGCGTACGGCAGGAGGGTGGTGATGGAGAACACCCCGAACCCTTGCCCGCTGCGGCCTTCGGGAATGAAAAGAACCAGCACGTTTATACAGGCCGAAATCATCACCACGAAGCCGGCGCCGTGCAGCATCCGGATCAGGCCCAGGGTCCACAGATTTTCAGCCTGGGAGTACCCGAGCAGGGCAAGCATGATCAGGACCAGGCCCACGCCGATGATCTGGACGCTGTTGCGGGGCGTGAGCCATGGGCTGATGATCGGTCGCAGGACAAAGGCCGTGGCTGGTTCCAGGCCGATCAGGACGCCGCGCCAAGCCGCCGTCACCCCAAGCCCCTCCAGATAGGCGTTGAAGCCGTAAAACAGGGACAGGTTGCAGAACGCCAGAAAGCTTATGGCGCTCAAGGCGACGAATTCAAAGCTGAACAGGGAATCTGGCGATTCGGCGGAGGTGTTCATGGTCATGATACAGCCTAAGTGCTGGAGGTCGTGCGGCATGCACCACCGGCCTACAGCACTTTTATGTGTTACCTGAAAGTTGAAAAAGTCCTACTCCACAGTCCGTTCAAAACCCCAAGTGCAAGGAGCAAAAAAAAACAAGATCGAAGCGTATTTAGTCATACGTGAGAGTTTGATCTTTTTGCAGCAACGCAGCAATTGGGGGTTTTCAACGGACTGTTACCCTACGTCGCGAAGGATGCATAGGGCATCATCCCGACATTCCTTCCGACGCGGCACTTGACAGATCACGGAATCAGCAGCCAAAGCTGCATGCAAGCACCATGGACAACGACGTGTTTGCGTTTGGTATGCCTTGCCTGTTTGAACGTCAACCAGGATCCTATTCATGAGCTTCAAACACCTTGCGCCCGCTCCCCAGCTGGAAATCGGACGTTCCGTACCGCGTATCGACGGTCTGGCCAAGGCCTGTGGGACGGAACGCTACGCCGTGGATGAGTATCCGCCGAACCTGCTCTGGGCAGGGGCTCGCCGCGCCGGGGTTCCCCATGCCCGAATCCGAAGCGTTGACATCTCCCGGGCCGAGTCCCTGCCCGGAATCATCCGTATCCTGACCCGCCAAGACGTGCCCGGAACCAACCGCCAGGGCATCCTGCACAAGGACCAGCCCGTGCTGGCCGGGACCAAGGTCCGCCATTGCGGGGATCCCGTGGCCCTGGTCCTGGCGGAGACCAAGAGCGCGCTGGCCGAGGCCCTGGCTGCGATTTGTGTCGACCTGGAGCCCTTGCTCGCGGTGTTCGACCCGGAACCGGCCCTGCGAAAAGGCGCGCCATTGGTGCATGACGGGCGGGACGAGGGCAATCTGCTGGTCGGCTCGTCCATCATCACGGGCCGGGGCAAGGCGGCCCTGGCCGACTGTCCGGTACGGGTGCGCGGCGGGTATGCGGTTCCGGCCCAGCGCCACGCCTATCTGGAACCGGAAAACGGGGTGGCCTGGCAGGACGAGGAGGGCATATTGCACATGGTCGTCTCCACCCAGGCTCCGTTTCGGGACCGCTTCGAGATCGGTCACGCCCTGGGCCTGGACCCCACTCGGATCCGGGTTGTCGCGCCCTATCTCGGCGGCGGTTTCGGCGGCAAGGACGGCGCCACGGTGCAGTGTCTGCTGGCCCTGGCCGCAATGCACGCCAACGGCCGCCCCGTGAAGATGTGCTGGGACCGGGAGGAAAGCTTTCTGGCCGGATACACCCGCCATGCGGCCCGGATGAACTATGAACTGGGTGCGGACAAGGACGGAACCCTGCTGGCCCTGCACTGCCGCCTGCTGCTGGATACCGGGGCCTACGCCCATCTGGGCGGGGAGGTGCTGGCCCTGGGGCTGGAACATGCCGCCGGGCCGTACCGCGTGCCCAACGTCCAGATCGAAGGTCGGGCTGCATACACGAATAATCCGGTGGCCGGAGCCATGCGCGGTTTTGGCGTGGCCCAGGTCAGCTTCGGCATGGAACGGATCATGGATCGCCTGGCGAACCGACTGGGTATGGATCCCCTGGATTTGCGGCGCAAAAACGCCCTGAACCGGGGGGATCGCAACGCCTGCGGCGTGACCGTGACCGGGTCGACCGGCATCAGGGACTGCCTGGACAAGGTTGCCGAGCATTCCCTGTGGCGCGAACGTGAAGCCTGGGTGGCTCAGGCCCCGCGTTTCAAGCGCCGGGGCGTGGGCCTGGCCGCGGTGCACAATGCCATGGGCTACGGCCGGGGTCTGCCGGACTCGGCCATAGCCAAGGTCGAGCTGACGCCGGAGGGCATGTTCCGCATCTTCAGCGGGGTAGCGGACATGGGCCAGGGCAATGCCACGGCCTATGCCCAGATCGCCGGACAAATCCTCGGCCAGGACGCTTCCCGGTTGGAGATGGTGCAACCCGATACCAGCCGTTGCCACCCGTCGGGATCCTCTTCCGCCGGACGGACCACATACACCTTTGGCAAGGCTCTGATTCCGGCCTGTGAGGACCTGAAGGCCAAGCTCCTGGCCCGGGCCGCGATGTTCTTTTTTCTGGAGGAACCCAGGGACCTGGCCCTGCTGCCCGGGCTGATCCGCCATCTGCCCACGGGCCGGGACCTGCCCCTGACCAGGCTGGGGGCCTTCTTTTCCCAGGCCGACCGCCAGGCCGTGGCCGAGGCGTTCATGCCCGTGGCCCCGGATGCCGTCAGCGGCGGACGGGAATTCCGGATCGGTTTCCCGCACCTGCTGTTCGCTCATGCGGCTCACGCGGCGTTCGTGGAAGTGGACGAGCTGACCGGCGCGGTGGAGGTCTGCCGGTATCTGGCCGTGACCGAGGCCGGGCGGGTACTCAATCCCCAGGCCTTTGAGCAGCAGGTCCACGGGGCCGTGGCCCAAGGGCTGGGCTACGCTCTGAGCGAGGACATGCATATCCAGGAAGGCCGGGTGCGGGCGGACACCCTGACGACATACATTATTCCCACTGCCCTGGACGTGCCGGACATGGTTTCGCCGGCCTGCGACGTGGAAGAACCCAGCGGCCCCTTTGGGATGAAGGGCGTGGGCGAAGTGGGCATGAACGGTCCCCTGCCCGCCGTGGCCAATGCCGCGCATGCAGCGTGCGGCGCTGACGTCTGCCAAGCCCCGTTAACCCCGGAACGCGTGCTGAAGGCCATGAAACGGAGGAAGAAATGATCGTGCGCTGCGTTATTAACGGTCGGCCATTGGAACTGGAAACTGAACCCGACCGGCGGGGGGGGGATCTGCTGCGCGAAGATCTCGGACTGTTGGGAACCAAGGAAGGCTGCGGCAGTGGGGAATGCGGGACGTGTACAATGCTGGTTGACGGCGTGCCCAAGTTGTCCTGTCTGATGCTCGCGGTCCAGTTGGAGGGACGATCCATCGTCACCGTGGAAGGACTGGGGTCGGGCACGGACCCGCATCCGAATCTGCATCCGAACCTGCATCCGAACCTGCATCCGGTCCAGCGGGCCTTTGCCGAGCACGGGGCCGTGCAATGCGGTTACTGCACGCCCGGGATGGTCGTAACGGCCGCGGATCTGCTGGCCCGAAAGCCCTGTCCGGACCGCCAGGCCATCCGCGAGGCCCTTTCCGGCAACCTCTGTCGCTGCACCGGGTACCAGAAAATCGTGGACGCGGTGGAGTCCGTGGCCCGGGAGCAAGACCGAGTCGAACCGGAGGAAAAGGCATGAAAGCTGTTCTGCTGCCCCGCGAAATGAACGAGTTGTGGGCCATGCTGGCGGACAATCCCGGCGCGGCGCTCATGGCCGGGGGGACCGATCTGCTGGTCCGCCTCAGGAATGGCCTGGGGCGCTTCGACACCGCGATCTGCCTGGAGCGCTTGCCCGAGCTGCAAACCATCCACGTGGAGCGGGGCATGCTGTGCATCGGGGCCTGCGTTACGCACCGGGCCTGCCTGGACTCGCCCCTGGTCCGCGAACACGCGCCGATCCTGGTCCGGGCCCTGGCCCATCTGGGCGGTCCGCAGATCCGGAACATGGCCACCCTTGGCGGCAACATCTGCACCGCCTCCCCGGCCGGGGACGGGCTGACTCCGCTGTACGTCCTGGGAGCCGAGGTCGTGCTGCGTTCCCGCGATACGGAACGCCGTCTGCCTATCGCCGATTTCATTCACGGCCCGGGCCGGATCGCGTTGCGGGCCGCTGAAATCCTGACCGAAATTTGCGTCCCCCTGGCCGAGGGCTTTCAGGTCCAGCATTTCGAGAAAGTCGGCCGGCGCAACGCCCTGGCCATTGCCGTGGTCAGCCTGGCCGCACTGGTCCGCACCGGGCCGCGGGGGATCGTCCAGGAAGCGCGGCTGGCCCTGGGCAGCGTCGGCCCCACGGTGGTTCGTCCAATCGAGGCGGAAAAGGCCCTGGTCGGTCGCAAGCTCAGCCCAAGCGCCCTCACCCAGGCCGCCCGCCTCATCCGCGAAGCGGTCAGCCCCATCGACGACATCCGCGCCACGGCCGACTACCGCCGCCAGGTGGCCGGAAACCTCCTATTGCGCCTGGGCTGACGCGGGCGGTTGTCCTTCAGACGGACGCTCTCCTTTTTCGGACAAAGAATGGCCTCCACTGCATCCACCTGGCGGACAAATCGGAGAAGGGGGCTTTGACAAGGGCGACATCCTCTATTGAAGGTACGACCATGCCGCATCCTCCTCCGGTTTTTTTTTGACAGTCCCGTGCCAGACTTTCTTCAATCAACAGGGCTGTTTCGGGAATAGCCGAATCGTCAAGTATCGTAACGATGGCCAAGCGCTTCGAACCAGGCCATCCGGCTGCCCTGCGCGCTTTATGAATCGCTTCTGTCAACGCGGTTATCTTTTTCGTCATGGGTCAGGGAAATGCTTGAGCTGCGCAAAATGCACGCCATGGTGGTGGCAACGCCGGGGTGGAATCCTCATGCATGCCTCGCTCGTGGCTGATGCGCTTGTTAAGTTGGTGGAGGAGATGCCTACAATGAAGCCAACCGTTCTACTTATTTAGACTTATTAACCACTTCTGATGTAGAATGCAGTCCAGGATTAGACGGCTTGCGCAGAAAACCCGCTATCTCTTCAATATTTCTCGTAAAATTCATGTTATCTCGTATTTGACACAGGAGTGATACTTGTAATAATAAAATATTTTATCATTATTGATATTAGTTGAGACATATTTTTTTGGACACAAGTGTAAGGGAGAGATCAATGTTTCGGATAATTTTAACGAGTGTTTTTGTTTTGCTTTCACTTTTTTTATCAGGTTGTGGAGGTGGGAGTGATGATGAATCATATGAATCACATGGAACGGCCCCGGTTATTGTTGACGTAGGAATAACTCCAACACCACTTATTGAGGGCAAGACGGCAACATTACAAATTGGAGAATATTATTTTATTAGCATGCACGTGTTTGATCCTGACTTGGATGTGGTAAGTTTTAGAATAACATCCAACAGCGAAAATTCTGAAACGCCTAGCGATATCCTGAAATTTCCCCTTGAAAAACAGACAAGCCCTGATAAATATTATGCGTCAATTGTATACATTGAAGGACCAATAGGAAATTGGAGAACAACCGTACAAGTTTACGACGCAAAGGGAAATGCAAGCCGTCCTCTCCATTTCGATATTGTAGTTATTTCTGCTGATAGTGAAAAAACACTTCAAATATCAACAGATAATAATTCCCCATTTAGAATTTTGCGGTGAAGAACCCTTTTAGTTAATGGTTATTTCGGATGGATTAAAATTAACAGATAAATGGGGAGAGGTCTCCCAACCCTCCCCTTTAAGCTAATTCAGGCCTCGCTCTTTTGTTCCCATCCTGAAATAAATCCGCAGTCAAGCCCTGGATGCTGTTTCTTGATTGCTTCCAGCTTCTTCCTTGCCGCTGCATCTGGGTAGCCCTTCACTTCAATCTCCTCAATGTACAAGTCTCCTTGGGATTGATGAACGCGTGGCCAAATCTCTTTAGTGGGGTGGTAGTGCTGGAGGAGGTCCAGGAGAACCCTACACCGTAGATAGTAGGAGTTCGATCCTCGCCTTTTGAGGAGGTGTGTTTGCTTCAGCATCAACTCTTCCATGCCCCTGATGTGTAGCAGTCAGGGGTAGCATGTTGTGTTGAAGAGCCTTGTTGTGCCTCAGATTTTGGAATATCAGGTGGTTAAGCAATGATGGCGGAGAGGGTGGGATTCGAACCCACGTGCCCCGGTTAAGGGACAAGGCGATTTCGAGTCGCCCCCGTTACGGCCACTTCGGTACCTCTCCGGAAGTTGACTTCAAACAGAACCCGTCGGCTGCGTTCTGTTTCTACGCTGAGTGAAGAATTCTCGCAACAAGGTTGCGCTCTCTTCGGCCTGGACGCCTTCAAGAACCCAGAAGCGGTGGTTCAGCCAGTCCAGGTCGTTGACGTTGATCCGCGAGAGTACGGCGCCGGCCCTGGGATCTCGTGCTCCGAAGACCAGGCCGGCCACTCGGGCCTGGACCATGGCTCCGAGGCACATCAGGCAGGGTTCGAGGGTTGCCACGAGAACGCTGCCTGTAAGGCGGTGATTGCCGACGTTTTTCGCCGCCTGGCGCAAGGCCAGGATTTCCGCGTGCCCCGAAGGATCGACGTCTGACTCTGTTCGGTTGTGGGCCGCTGCCAGTATCTCGCCGTTGGGATTGATGACCAGGGCGCCCACCGGAACCTCGCCGATGTCCCGAGCCGTTCTTGCTTCGTCCAGGGCTTTGCGCATCGGCTTCGCCCATGGATCCTCGAAGTGTGGGGATATCATCGAAATATCAGCAAGCCCCGGAAGTCAGGTGCTCTACGAGATGGCTCAGTGGGTGTCAAGGAACGTCCTCTCCCTGCATCACATTTGAGTCCGCAGGTATTTGACGCCGTTGGCCAGCAGTTCAATCCCCAGCGGCGCCTGATCTCCACGCGTCCATGACGGATGGTTGGTCGGATGGTTGAAGGCCTCGGGATGGGGCATCAGTCCCAGAATGCGCCCGGATGGATCGGTCAGGCCGGCAATCCCGGAGGGCGAACCGTTGGGGTTGTGCGGATATTCCATGGTTGCTTCGCCGCTTTCCGGATGAATGTAGCGCAGGGCCACGAGAGCGCTTTGCTCCAGTTCGGCAAGGGTTTCCTCGTCCCGGGGCACAAGTTTTCCTTCTCCGTGCCGGACCGGCAGGTACATCCTGTCCAGGCCCCTGGTGAAGACGCAGGGGCTTTGGCTGTCGGTCCGCAAATGCACCCAGCGGTCCTCAAACCGTGCGGAGTCGTTATGGCCCAGGCTGACTTGGCGCTGGAAGTCCTCGGTCCCTGTTCCCGGAAGCATGCCCAGTTTGACCAGCAGCTGGAATCCGTTGCAAATGCCCAGGATCAGTCCGCCCGCTTCGAAGAAGCGTTTAAGTTCGTCCACCAGAGGCTTGCCGGAGGAGGTTCGGGCATAGCGCCAGCGCAGGGCCGCGGCCTGAGCTGCTCCAAGATCATCTCCGTCCAGGAATCCGCCGGGAAATATCAGGAAGTTGAAGTCGCCCAGATGCACTTCTCCGGAAAGAAGTTCGGAAAAATGGACGATGACCGCTTCGTCCGCGCCGGCCAGCATGGCTGCGTGGGCTGTTTCGCGCTGGCAATTGGTTCCGTAGCCCGCAAGCACCAGCACCCTGACCTTGCTCATGATTATGTCTCCATCTGTCGTGAATTAAGATTTGATTTCAAGAAACAACTCTCCGTGAAATTGAGGAGATAGATGCAACCTGGCAGTTCGTCAACAATGGTCGTGGTAGCCTTTTACAGTTTTTTGGGGCAAAATGCATCGTTTTTTGGATAACGCATTTCTCCTTGTGTAATTTCTCATCGCGTTCAGCTTGCGACATCATTTTAATAGGAGTCGGTATGAAAACCAAGTTCATATTCGTCACCGGCGGAGTTCTTTCTTCATTGGGAAAGGGGCTGGCGGCCGCTTCCATCGGAGCGTTGCTGCAGGCCCGTGGGCTGACGGTTACGATCCAGAAACTCGATCCGTACATCAACGTTGATCCCGGCACCATGAATCCTTTCCAGCACGGCGAGGTCTACGTGACCGACGACGGGGCGGAGACGGACCTGGATCTCGGACATTACGAACGTTACTTGAACATTTCCATGTCCCAGCGCAACAACTACACCTCCGGAAGCATCTACAACTCCGTGATCACCAAGGAGCGGCGCGGCGACTATCTGGGCGGCACCGTGCAGGTCATCCCGCACATCACCGATGAAATCAAGAGCGCCGTGCTCAGCGTGGCCCAGGACAACGAGGACGTGGCGATCATTGAGATCGGCGGAACCGTGGGCGACATCGAGAGTTTGCCGTTTCTGGAAGCCATCCGCCAGTTGCGCTCCAACCTGGGCAAGGACAACGTCCTGTACATTCACCTGACCCTGGTGCCCTTGATGCGGGCCGCCGGCGAACTGAAAACCAAGCCCACTCAGCACAGCGTCAAGGAACTGCGGTCCATCGGCATTCAGCCGGACATCATTCTGTGCCGCAGCGAGGTGGATCTGGGCAAGGACATCAAGGCCAAGATCGCTCTATTCTGTAATGTGGACGAGGACGCCGTGTTCACGGCCATCGACGTCAAGAGCATCTACGAGGTTCCCCTGGCCCTGTACGAGGAGGGGGTGGACCAGAAAATCGCCATCCTCTTAAGATTGCCGGCCAAAAATCCGCATCTGCCGCTCTGGAAGGATCTTGTCACAAGACTCAAGGCGCCGAAGGACGAGGTGCGCATTGCCATTATCGGGAAATACGTCGACCTGCGGGAATCCTACAAAAGCCTGCACGAGGCCTTGATCCACGGCGGCGTGAGCCATAATGTCTCGGTTCATCTGGAATACATCAATTCCGAAGATGTGGATGTCGAGACCGTGGCTGAAAAAATCGCCGCGCTGCATGGCGTGCTGGTGCCGGGCGGCTTTGGACATCGAGGAGTGGAGGGCAAGGTCGCGGCCATCCGCTATGCCCGGGAGGAGCAGGTTCCTTTTTTCGGAATCTGCCTGGGCATGCAGTGCGCGGTGATCGAGTTCGCCCGCAATGTGTTGAACCTCCCCGCAGCCAATTCCGAGGAATTCGATCCGACCACGCCGGATCCCGTCATCTACCTGATGTCCGAGTGGTATGATCACCGTCGTCAGTGCCTGCAACAGCGTGATTCCACATGCGCCAAGGGCGGAACCATGCGCCTGGGGGCCTATCCCTGTCGCATCAAACCAAAAACCATGGCTTTCACGGCCTATGAAACCGAGCTGATCCAGGAACGTCATCGGCATCGTTACGAATTCAACGGCCGGTATGCCGAAGCTTTCGAAGCCAAGGGCATGGTCCTCAGTGGCCTTTCCCCGGACAACGCGCTGGTGGAAATTGTCGAATTGCCCGAGCATCCCTGGTTTCTCGGCTGCCAGTTCCACCCTGAATTCAAATCTCGCCCACTGCAGCCCCACCCCTTGTTCCGGGATTTCATCGGCGCCTGCCTCAACTACAAGAACAGGACAGCCCATGAATGATTCACAAGAGCTGTATCAACGCTCTCAGTCCGGTCCGTTCCTGATCGCCGGCCCCTGCGTTCTGGAGAGCCTGGAGCTGGCCCTGGAAGTGGCAAATTTCCTGGCCGAGATCGCGCGGCGCGAGCAGCTCCTCGTGATCTTTAAAAGCTCCTTTGACAAAGCCAACCGCAGTTCTCTGGAATCCTTCCGCGGACCCGGCCTGGAACAGGGGCTGGAGTGGCTGGCTAGGATCAAACAGGAGACCGGATTGCCCGTGATCACGGACATTCATGAGCCAAGGCAGGCGGAGGTGGCGGGAAAGGTGGCGGACGTGCTCCAGATCCCGGCCTTTCTCTGTCGCCAGACCGACCTGCTGCTGGCCGCCGGGGAAACGGGGCGGGTGGTGAACATCAAGAAAGGCCAGTTCGTGGCGCCGTGGGATCTGCGACCGGCCGTGGCCAAGGTGCGTTCCACGGGCAACTCCATGATCTGGCTGACGGAGCGGGGCTCCAGTTTCGGATACAACAATCTGGTGGTGGACTATCGTTCCTTTCCGCTGCTTGAGCAGTACGGTCATCCGGTGATCTTCGACGCCACGCATTCGGTGCAGCTTCCCGGCGGCAAAGGCCATGCCTCGGACGGCCAGCGCGAATTCGTGCCGGTCCTGGCAAAAGCCGCGGTGGCCGCGGGGTGCGCGGGAGTTTTTCTCGAAGTGCATCCCAGGCCGGAACAGGCCCTGTGCGACGGGCCCAACAGCTGGCCCCTGGACAAGTTGCCCGCGCTCCTGACGGATCTGTTGAACATCTGGAGGCTGCCCCGTGACTCCTGAACAGCGCGCCCGGCGCATTGCACTCATGATCCTGGACGTGGACGGCGTGCTCACGGACGGCGGGCTGTACTATGACGACCGGGGCGCCGTGTCGAAGCGATTCAACGTCCAGGACGGTCTGGGCATCAAGATGGCCCAGAACGTGGGCCTGGAGTTCGCGGTGATCTCCGGTCTGGACGCGACCGCTGTAGGTGTGCGGATCAAGGAACTGGACATCACGGAGTACCATCCCGGCCACAAGATCAAGGTGCCGATCATCCGGGGCATCTGCGAGCGCAAACAGTTGGAGCCGGGCCAGATCGCCTATCTCGGCGACGACTGGGTGGATGCCGCGGCCATGCGCATGGTCGGCCTGCCCATGGCCGTGGCCAATGCCCAGCCCGAGATCAAGGAACTGGCGGCCTGGACCAGCGCGGCAACCGGAGGCAACGGAGCAGTGCGTGAAGCCATCCGGTTCATCCTCACGGCGCAGGGCAAGTACGCGGACCTCTGGCGGCATTGGCTCACTTCCGAATAAATGACGCCCGATTCACCTGTCTTTTCCTCCGCACCGTCCGCCGCCTCCCCGCATCCTTCCCGATACCTTCTGGTCGGCCCGTCATGGGTCGGCGACATGGTCATGGCCCAGAGCCTGGTGCAGGAATTGAAACGCCAGGACCCGCACTGCGTGGTGGATATCCTGGCTCCGGCCTGGAGCGCGGCCTTGCTGGAACGGATGCCCGGAGTGCGCGGGATTGTGATTATGCCCGTGGGCCATGGTCGGCTGGAGCTGGGAACGCGGCTGAAACTGAGCCGAAGCTTGCGCGGAAAATATGACCAAGCCATTGTCCTGCCCAATTCCTTCAAGTCCGCCCTGATTCCCTTTGTTGCCCGCATTCCGCGGCGAACCGGCTATCTTGGCGAATGGCGCTTCGGACTGCTCAACAATATAAGAAGACTGAACAAGTCCATCCTGACCATGACCGTGCAGCGGTTCGTTGCTTTGGGACTGTCCCGAAACGCTGTCCTTCCGCCGGACGTTTCCCCTCCGAAGCTGCGAGTCGATCCTTGTGACGGCCAGGCTGCACTGGCTGCGTTCGGTCTGGATCTGGACCGTCCGGTCTTGGCACTGTGTCCGGGCGCTGAGTACGGTCCGGCCAAACGCTGGCCGGCCGGGCATTTCGCCGAGGTTGCCCGGGCCATGCATGCCCAGGGGTGGGCGGTCTGGGTCATGGGCTCGGAAAAGGATCAGGACGTGGCCGTTGAGATCTGTTCCCTGTCTTCCTTGGCCGGGGCTGACTGCGTCAATTTGGCCGGCCGGACGACACTGGCCCAGGTCGTGGATCTGATTGCACTGGCCTCGGCCGTGGTCAGCAACGATTCGGGGTTGATGCACGTGGCCGCGGCCCTGGATCGTCCGCTGGTCGCCGTGTACGGTTCCTCCGATCCGAATTTCACCCCGCCGTTGAGCGCGTCCTCGCGCATTGTCTCCCTGGGGCTGGAATGCAGTCCCTGCTTCAAGCGGCACTGTCCCCTCGGGCATCTGGATTGTCTGCTGCGTATTTCGCCCGACGTGGTTCAGCGGGCACTGGCCGAAACAACAGCCGCGGAGCGGACGGAAACCACTGGGATAAGCTGAACCATGGCCTCGCGAAGCAAACCAATCGCCTATATCGTTCGTCGACAATGTTCGGGAGGCGGCGCGGAAACGGCCGCACGTCGACTGGTCGATCATCTTGCCCCTGCCTGGGAGGTGCATCGCCTGGGAGCTGGATTGAACTTTGCCGGTCACGTGGTTGCCGGACGGAAAGGCCCGGGCTGGTGGCGAGCGCTGCGTTTTGCGGCAAACGTCGACGCGCTCCTGGATGGGAAGCCCGGGGTGACGCTCAATCTGGAACGCGGCCCGAACTGCTCCATCTACCGGGCCGGAGACGGGATGCACTTGCGCTGGCGAGCGCTTCGCTTCGGCTCATCCGCGGCCTGGATGGTCAATCCCCTGCACTGGCTGTACCCCCGCCTGGAAGCCAAGACCATCCGGTCCGCACGCTTCGTGGCCGCAAACTCGGAGATGGTCCGGCGGGAAATGGAGAGGTACCATCCCGCGGCCGCGGAAAAGGTGCGGGTGATTCTCAATGGATTCGATCCTGACGTTTTTTATCCGGAAGTGGCCGCGCCGGGACGACGCGGCGGTGAGCTGAATCTGCCCGAACAGTGCAAGCTGTTTCTGTTCGTGGGCAGCGGGTGGCGGCGCAAGGGGCTGGCGCGGGCCCTGGAGCTGATGGCCGAATACAACCGGAGTTTAGGACAGGACGAGCCTTTGGGAGTACTTCTTGTGGTCGGCAAGGGACGGCCGGAGCAGTTCAAGTCCACGTTACGCAGGCTCAACCTTGAGCTCGAACTGCATGTGCGTTTTCTCGGCCCGCAAACGGATCTGCGCCGCTTTTACCAGGCTGCGGATATCTTCATTTTGCCCACGCTCTACGATCCTTTCTCCAATGCCTGCCTCGAAGCCATGGCCTGCGGTTGTCCGGTGATGACCACCGCGAACAATGGGGCCGCGGAGGTGATTGAACACGGCCGAACGGGGTACATTCTGGACGACGACCCGCGCGATGCGATCCACTGGTGCAGGACAGCGGCCGTTCACCCTGCCGAGGTCGTCGAGAGCGTCTCCGGCTGGACCGCGGCCCGGGAGACGAAGGCCTTCGCGGCGTTGATGGAAGAATGTCTACCGTAAGCGCAGGGTATTCCAGTAGTACCTGAGCCTCGGCTTCCACAGGTCGCGCAGCGGGCCTCGCTCGTCCTGGAGTCCGTCGCCCTGCAGGCGATAGATCAGCCCGCCGGGATTGCGCCAACCCCGGTTCAGGGCCCCGCCGATGCGCATGCAATACGGGTAGAACCGTTTCGTGACCCGCGCAACCGACGGATTCACTCGGCCCAGGGGAAAGACAAAGGTTTGGGGAAACGTTTCGAGGTGTTCGGCAATTTTTCGCCCGGCGCCGTGAATTTCGCGCTCCAGGTCAATGCCGGAGCGCGTCAGGTCCACATGCCCGGCGGAGTGGCAGGCCACCTCGACCACGCCGCCGGCCTGCATTTCCCGCAACTCCTTCCAGGTGCAGAAACAGGCCGTATCCTGAAAGTGCGCGCCCTCCCTGCCGTTGCGGGACGACGTGCCCAGGCGCTGCTCCATGGGAACGGCGGTATCCTCCAGAATGAAGTTCGTGGATACCGCGACCATCGCCCTGAGGCCCATCTCCCGCAGCATGGGATAAACGAAATGAAAGAAACCAACATGGGCGTCGTCAAAGGTCAGGCAGGCGCTCAATTCGCCGCTGGTCAGGGGATCGCCGGGCAGGACAACGGGATGGTTGCGCCGGACGTACTCCAGGTGGGCGCGCAGAACTTCCGGGTCATTGGCATACTTGCCGCCTCCGTGGACCACGTCATGGTACATCAGGACGGCGAGCACGGCGTTGATTGGCCTCGTAGAGTTTCAGGTACTTGTAGAAAGCGGTGTGGGCGTTGTAGGCGGAAATGAGCAATCCCTCGTAGCCGTGGAACATGCCCCGCTTGAGGATGTAGGATTTCAGGAAGGCAAAGGCGCCGTGGAGCACGGCCTTGGTCGGACTGGAGGATTTGCGGCCCGCATGCTGGAGCGCGAACTGATCGGAGTAGCGCTGCATCTTGGCCAGAAAATCCGCAACGCAGGCATAGGAGTAATGGCGCACCGGGTGGTGCAGGCGAATCTCCCGCAGGCCCGTGGTGATCACGCCCTCGTGCACGGCGGCGTCCGTGAACCGGGTTCGTCCCCGATGAAAGAGCCGGACATGCCGGTCCGGGTGCCAGCCGCAGCAGGTGATGCGCCTGCCGTTGAAGTAGTTCTCCATGGGAAAGGAATAGACGCAGGACGGATCAAGCGGCTGGGCCGCGATTTCGGCTGCCAGTTCAGGAGTCAGGATTTCATCGCTGTCGATGGAGAGAATCCAGTCATGGACGGCCAGTTCCGCGGCCCGGTTGTGCAGCGGCCCGAAACCGGTGAAGGGTTCCTGAAACACCCGCGCATTCGCAAAGCCGGCGGCAATGGCAAGGGTGGCGTCGGTGGAGCCGTTGTCCAGAAGGACGATATCCGGAAAGGCTGACAGGGCCTGAAGGCATTCCGTCAGGAGTCGTTCAGCGTCCCTGGTGAGGATGGTGACGCTGATGTTGGGCGAAAGATGTTTGGTCATGTTGGATGAAGGATCATGCTGCGGCCGAACGAACAAAAAAATATCGATATACTGCGATACATTAAAATGCACAATCAAGTTTATGCGCCGAATTCTTCCCTGCCGGCCTTGCCGGAACATTTGCGCAAGCTGGAACGGATCTGGGTGGATAAGTCGGTCCTGCATACTGCCATGACTCAGCGGGTTCTTGCCGGAGTCGGTCATCTGCCCGTGGAGATAGTCGATCAGGAACAACGGCCAAAGGACTACGATCACGAGCTGGGCATATTGTACCTGAAGCACTACAAAGGTCGGTTTCTGCGCTCCTGTCCAGGAACAAGCCATTATCATTGTTGCGGCTACCGGATCGTGCATATCGGCGAGAATTGTCCCTTGTCCTGTTCCTACTGTATTCTCCAGGCCTATTTTCAGGATCGAGTGCTCAAGGTGTGGGCCAACCAGGAGGATCTTTTCGGGGAACTGGAGCGGGCTTTTGGCGAGCATCCGCAACGTCGCTTGCGACTGGGCACCGGGGAATTCACGGATTCGCTGACTCTGGAGCCGCTGACCGGCTACAGCCGGGATCTGGTCGCCTTCCTGAGCGACTATCCGCAGGTCTGCCTGGAACTGAAGTCCAAGGTGGTAAACCTGAGCTGGATGGATCAGGCACGACGACCCGACCGCGTTCTACCGGCGTGGTCCATGAACGCCCCCCACATCCAGGCTGGGGAGGAACGCGGCAGCGCAACTCTGGAGGAGCGGCTTCAGGCTGCGAGGTACTGCGCCCGGTCCGGGTTTCGGGTCTGTCTGCATTTTGATCCGGTGATTCCGTGCAACGACTGGGAACAAGGCTATGCCCGGACCGTGGAGATGATCGCTGATTATCTGCGTCCGGAGCAGGTGGCCTATATCAGTCTGGGCTCTTTGCGATTCATGCCGGAACTGAAGAGCCGGATCATGACCAATCATCCCAGTTCCAACTATATCTACGCCGAATTCATCACCGGACTGGACGGCAAGCAGCGCCTGCTGCGACCGCTTCGCGTCCGCCAACTGCGCCATGTGGCCCACATGTTGCGCCGGGCCGGTTTTGAAGGGCTGTATCTGTGCATGGAATCCGACGAGGTCTGGCAGGATGTGCTTGAATGTACACCCAGGAAACTCGGAGGACTGGCTCGCTATCTCATGGCTCGCGTGTTCGGTGCAGAATTCTCAGCTGTCACGGAATGAGATGAAATCACGAGTCGGTCGCTAACTGCCGCGACGGCTGTAGCTGTGGTCTTTGAACCACTGTTCCAGACTCGTGCAGTGGATGCATGCGCCGCGTTTCTGAAAGAGACGGATCATGGCCATGCCGGCGACAAAACCGCCGATATGCGCCCACCAAGCAATGCCCTGGGCCCCTTCATGCTGAATCGCGGCGGTGACGCCGGATATGACTTGGATCAGAATCCAGATTCCCAGAAAGACCACTGCCGGCACCTCGAAAAAATACGGGATGAAAAAAATGGGAATGAACGCCACGACCCGGGCATGGGGATACAGCAGCAGGTACGCGCCCATGATGCCGGCGATGGCTCCGGAGGCGCCGATGACCGGAATGGTTGAATTCAGGTTGAAGAGAAGGTGGAACAGGACCGCTCCGAGCCCGCACAACAGATAGAAAATGAGGAAGCGCACCGTGCCCATCACGTCTTCCACATTGTCGCCGAAGATCCAGAGCATCCACATGTTCAGGAAGAAATGCAAAAAACCGGCATGCAGGAACATGTGCGTGCCCAGAGTGATGAACCAGTTGGGAGCGTAACCGATTTCCAGTGCCCATGCCGGATCCGTGACCCGGGCCGGGATCATTCCGAACACATGGGTCATCATCAGCAGTTCTCGATGGCTCAGGGAGAGCATCAGAATGAAGATCGCCGTGTTCACGGAAATGATCACCCACATGCCGTAGGACGGTTTGATATTAGGAATATTGTCGCGAAGCGGGATCATGGACTTTCATCCTACTGTTTGGGATTAACCAGGCCGTTAATTTTGCTCAGCAGCCGACGTACCTTTCGGCGACGCAGCCGGCGCAGGATGCCGGTCAGGGCCTCTGCGCGCCGCTGGAGTTGATCAGGGGTGCCCGGATTCTCCACGATCAGATGACAGGCCCGCAGTTTTTTGGCTTCAGGCCATTGCCAGGACTCCACATCTGCCAGCAGCTCTTCATTCCATCCCCGCTTCTCACATAGCCACGCTTTGCGCCGATGCGCATCACACGCAAGACCAACGAGAAGATCAAAACCGGACGTCCATCCGGTTTCCAGAAGCAAGGGCACTTCGGCCACGGCCACCCGGGCGCCACGATGTTTCTCCCAGAAGCATTCCAGGCGATGCCTGGCCAGGGGGTGGATCATGGCTTCGAGTTCGTGCCGCAGATGGGGCGTTTCACGCAAAGCTTGCAGCAGAGCCCGCTTGTCCACCTGGGAGTTCCGGTCGGCAATGAACCTGTCGCCGAAGCGCCGCCGGAGCAATTCCCAGCCGTCCTGCCCCGGCTTGTACAGTTCCGCGATGGCCATGTCCGCGCTCCAAACCGGAATGCCGATTGCGGCCAGATTCTCCAGAAGCAGGCTTTTGCCGCAGCCGGGCATGCCTGTCAGGCCGACGCGCTGGGTGGTTCTGGAACCGACAAGCATGATTCGGGTCATGGCCTTGGGAGGAGGGAGTTGAAAGCGCAGCGGCTCGTGGGTTTGGGGATGAGCGAAACCCAGTTTCCAGGCGTGGAGCATGGGCCGCTCGACGAGCTTGTCGAGGCCGGGAACATCTTTCTGCCAGGCGCGGAAATGGTTTGGGCAGTAGGACGCATCACCCAGCAATGGGTGGCCGACATGCTGCATGTGCACCCGCACCTGATGGGTCCGGCCGCTGAAGATGTGCACCTGCACAAGGCTGAAGCGGTCATGGGCGGCTGACCATAACACCCTGTATTCGCTTTGGGCCGGTTTACCGCCTTTGGGAAGAACCGCCATTCTCGTCTTCCAGGTCGGATGGCGGCCGATGGGAGCGTCAATGAAATCCGTGGCCCGGGGGCGGCCGTGGACCAGAGCCAGATATGTCTTGTCGACTTGACGATCGGCAAAGGAAGCCGCCAGCCGCAACCTTGTCGATTCATTCAGGGCCACTACCATCACTCCGGTGGTGTCCTTGTCCAGGCGGTGGACAATCCCGGGCCTGGCTCCCGCGAGTTCGCTCAGCTCGGGAAAATGATGGATCAGGCGATGAACCAGCGTGCCCATAGCCAGTCCGGGTGCGGGATGGACCACCAGACCAGCGGGCTTGTTCAATACTACGAGGTCTTCGTCAAGGTGAAGAATCCGGAGTTCCCGGTTCTCCGGCTGCAAGTCGCTCTTCATGACGACCACTTCCAGTTCCAGGTGTTCTCCGCGGACAATCCGCCGGCTCGGACGGGTGCATGCCTGGCCGTTGATCCTGGCGTGCCCTTCTTTAATCCAGACTTGAACTTTGGCCCTGGCAACTTCCTGCTCGACGAGTTGATTCGTCCAGAACTGGTCCAGCCTCTGACCTTGGGCCTCCATGGGAGCGATGGCCGTCAAAGGGGCGTCAGCATGTTTCTCATCACTTTGGGGCATGATCGTAGTATTCCAAGTTCGTAAGCGTGCTCATGGAAACGCTCCGGGTGGATCGCCTCGGAAAGAATGGTTGAAAAAAAGTAACTACTCAGCTGGGGTCCGGCTTGCCTTGATTATGCGGCCTCGCAAACTCCTTCGCCGGCTTCGTAACATCGAATCATTGCTTTGAATAAACATCATTTGTACTCCAAATGTACGGCAATGGTTCGATGAACGAATCCTGGCTCAGTCTCACATGCGAGGCCGTAAAACAAGGCAAGCCGGACTAATCCCGTGTACGATTAGAAATTGCTGAATAGTTCAAAAAAATACCCCAGACGATTGTCATCGCCTGGGGTAGAAATAGGAACGGTGATCCGCGTTGTAAACGGCGATGGCCGAGATCGAGCCGTTATTAACCGGGCGCGCGTCCTTGGCTATTCCGTGAGATAGTACTCCACGGTGGTCACTACGCGCAGGGTTTTGTTGATCTGCTTGTGTTCCATTGTATCCGGGGCATTGTCCCGAGGCAGGATCTGGAAAAGTCCTTGCGTGGCCCGGCGGATGCCGCCCAAACGGCTGCCGGCGTCGGCGGCAAACTGCTCGGCGGCAAGACGGGCATTTACCGTGGCTTCAGCGATCATTTCCGGCTTGACGTCGTTGAGTCCGGTGAACAAATAGACAGGACCGCTTGAACCGTACTCCGCACTCAAAACCACGCCGACGTCCACCAGTTCGCTGACCTTTTGGCTGGCAGCCGCAATGAGATCCACGTTTTCCGTGCGGGCGACGAGGATCTGGGTCAGGATGAAGCGCGAATCCAAGGGGCCGGAACGGTAGGCTTGCGCCAAAAGATCCGTCACTTCCAGGGATTGCAGCTCAATGGAGTTTTCGGGCAGACCGTGGCGGACGAAGAACTGGACGATTTTGTTTGCGTCCGCGGTCAGTTGGGCGTGAACCTCCGCCAGATTGTTGCCGGTTGCCACGAAACGCATCGGCCATATTGCCAAGTTGGCCTGAACTTCCGTCTCAGCAAGGCCCCTGACCGTTACGAAACGGTCGTTGAGGCGGCCTTCAATAAATCCCTGTCCGATAAAATAGCCGCCAAAGGACAACCCGACGGCGATCAGCAGCGCAGCGACGAAAAGCTTGAGCGGGGATTCGGACATGTTCGGTCTCCAGTATTTGAGGATTGCCGGCAGTGCGAGGGGCGCCAATGGACGAGAATCAGGACCGGGCTGCCTCGCCAACGCCGCCCCGGACTATCTGGCAGGACTAATAATGTCCGGACGAACGATCCTGATGTCAGCCTTGCGCTGCAACTCTCCGACAAAGGCCTGCAGGAACTCGTTCTGCCTGGATTCGAGCAGGGACTGGCGCCACATGTCGCTCTCTTCGGCCCATTGTTCTTCGGTGGGAGGAAAACGTTCCTCAAGCCTGGCAACAATGAAGGCATCCTGGATCTGGTATACTTCCGGCAGCCATTCACCCACGGCAGCGGCAAAAGATTCAGAGGCCAGATCCGTGTTGAAGCCGAGTCCGGGGATGAATCCCTGCCGTCCAAAGGCGGAACTGCGCTGCAGATCGTCGGGAGAATAGGCTTCATCAGTGTCCGCGCGAATTTGATCAAGAACGCTTTCAGCTCTGCCTTGCGCCGCATCCTTGGCAAGTTCCAGGCGGAGTTGCGTGACGACGCGATCGCGGACTTCATCCAGCGTCCGGACCCGCTGAGGTTCATGGTCGATTCGTTGTGCCAGCAGATAACCGTCGGCCATCAGGATTGGCGTTTGGGTGATTTCCTGATCATCAAGCCCGAACAGGACGGCCACCGCTTCGGGATTCAGATTGAGACCGGCAGGAGACTGCCCCATGGCGAAAAAATTCGATTCTTGGACCTCGAGGTCGAGCTGCTCAGCTATCTGATCCAGCGGAGATCCGACAATCACCTGTTCCATGGCCACATCCAGGGCGTCGGTCATAACCTCCAGGGCATGCTCTTCGGCCAGTCGGGCCCGGATTGTCGCCGCGACCTCTTCCAGGGGGATAGTACTTTCTTCGCGACGTTCCTCCACCTGGATCAAGTGCCATCCAAAGGGGCTTCGCACGGGAGAACTGATTTGCCCGGCCTGGAGTTCGAAGGCCGCATCCTCGAATTCGGCAATCATTTCTCCGCGTCCGAACCAGCCCAGATCTCCGCCCTGGGCAGCGCTGGCGTCCTCGGAATATTCGCGGGCCAAGTCCTCGAAGTTCTCATCGCCCTGGATCCGGACCAGCAAGGCGAGCAGCTGATCGCGAGCCTGATTCTCGGCTTCCTCGGTTGCATCAGAAGGGGTGATCAGGATGTGTCTGGCCCATACCTGTTCAGGTCGGGTGTATTCATGGGATCTGGCATTATAGTAGTCCAGAATTTCTTCCCGGGTCACGGCTGTGGGGTCGGCCAAGGCCGAAGGAGTGATGTTCAGGTAGGCGATGCGCATGCGGGCGGGAATCTGGAAGGCGTTCAAATTGGCTTGATAATGAGCTTCAACGGCTTCCTCGGTGATCTCAAACTGTTCCGCCAGCTCATGGTTCCAGGGAAACGAGAGGTAGCTCAGCACAACCTCTTCTCGGGCAAAGGTGAAAAGGTCGCGGACCTCCTGGTCGGAAACCGCGGCCGGCAGAGTAATGAACTCCTGAAGACGCTGAATCTTCAGGTCCCTGCGGAAATCCGCTTCAAACTGAGCCGGAGTGAGGTTGTACGCTCTCAGGACCGCCCGGTAGGCAACAGGATCAAATTGTTGTTCCTGGTCGTGAAAAACTTCAAGATCGTAAATGGCTTGACGCAGCTCCTGGGTGGAAACACTCAGATTCAGGCGTGCAGCCTCCTGTTCCATGAGCTTGGCATTGACCATCTGGCCGAAGATCTGGCCGCGCATGTCCATGCGCTCCAGTTCGTCAATATTGATCCCTGGATTTTCCCGGCGCAGATTTTCCACGGTCTGCCGGTAGACCCGTTGAAAATCCTCCAGCAAAAGCGGGCTTTCGTTGATTTCCGCCAGGACATTGCCGCGCTCTGAGCGAAAACTGCCCACACCCCAGAAAACAAAGACCAGGATAATAATCCCAAATATGACTTTTACGCCCCATGACTGGGCATTGCGACGAATGGCGTCAAGCATTGCTGCTCCTTGCTGGTTGAACCGCTTGATGAATCTCGGTGTTTGAAAAGAAAAGACATGCGCAGGTGGTCATTATTAGCGAACGCGTGCCATGTTCAGCAGACCCCCGGCATTGATAATCTCAAGTTCCTTGACGGTCAAATCATGCCGGACAAGGATTTCCGCGCCTTCAAGGATCTGTAGCGGGATCTCGGTTCGAGAAGCCAGTTCCACTGTATCCAGTTCGATGGCTTGACCGACGGTCAGCCGGGCATGGTCGTCAGGGTTTGCGAAGACCAGGGGCAGGATGCCGAAATTGATCAGGTTGGCCTTGTGGATCCTGGCGAAAGACTTGGCCAAAACGATGCGCACGCCCAGATGTCGCGGCCCCAGGGCCGCGTGCTCTCGACTTGATCCCTGTCCGTAGTTTTCCCCGCCGACGATGATCCCCGCTGGAGCCTTTTCCGCCCTGACAACGAACTCCTGATCCACGCGGTTGAAAATGAACTTGCTGATGGCCGGCAGGTTGGATCGCAAGGCCGTGACAGCGGCGCCACCCGGCAGGATGTGGTCCGTGGTGACGTTGTCCCCCAGCACGATGAGCACCTGGGCCTCGATTTTACGGGGAAGCGTAGAAAACTCCTCCAGGGGGACGATGTTCGGTCCACAGCAGATCTCCACGCCTTGGGCCTGCTCCTGCGGAGGAGGCATGATGAAAAGGTGGCGGATGGAGGGGACGTCCTGCGGAAGAGTCGGTTTTTCCGGCGCGGCTCCCCAGGTTTTTGGATCGGTGATCCGGCCAACCAAAGCTGCCTGGGCCGCGGCTGCCGGGCCGACAAGGTAAACCTGGGCGTCCTGGGTGCCGCTGCGTCCTTCGAAATTGCGGTTAAAGGTCCGCAAGCTGACTCCGGCGGATGTGGGCGAGCCGCCCATGCCGATGCAGGGGCCGCAGGAGCATTCCAGGAGCCTGGCGCCGCTGTCCAGCAGTGCTTCAAGCAGGCCTTCCCGGTTCAACAGCTTGAGCACCTGTTTGGAGCCGGGGGCAATGAAAAGGTCCGTGTTTCTTGATGCTTGTCGATTCCGCAGGACCAAAGCCGCAGTTTTCAAGTCCGTATAGGAGGAGTTGGTGCAGGATCCGATAGCCACCTGATCAACCGCCAATCCATCCAGTTCGCGGATCGGCACGACAAGGTCCGGCATGTGCGGACGGGCGGCCATGGGTTCAATGGAATCCAGGTCGATCTCGATCACCTGATCATAGGAAGCATCCGGATCCGCGGACAAGGGAGCGAAATCTTCCGGGCGACCCATCCGGGTCAGGAATTCGCGCGTTTGTTCATCGCTGGGAAAAACAGAGGCTGTGGCGCCCAGTTCCGCTCCCATATTGGTGATGGTGGCCCGTTCCGGAACGGTCAGGCCGTCCACCCCGGGACCGGCATACTCCAGCACCGCGCCCACGCCGCCCTTGACCGAGAGCAGCCCCAGAACGTGCAGAATGATGTCCTTGGCCCCTGCCCAGGCCTGGAGACGGCCGGTGAGATGGATCTGGAACACTTTGGGCATGGGGATGGTGTAGGGTTCACCGGCCATGGCCAGAGCCACGGACAGGCCGCCCGCGCCCATGGCCAAGGAGCCCACTCCGCCGGCCGTGGGGGTATGGCTGTCTGATCCGATCAGGGTTTTCCCCGGCCTGGCAAAATTTTCCAGATGCAATTGATGGCAAATACCCGTGCCCGGTGGTGAAAAAACAATCCCGTACCTTGCGGCAACGGATCGCAGGAAACGGTGATCGTCCGCGTTCTGGAAGCCCATCTGCAGTGTATTGTGGTCCACGTAGCTGACCGAGAGTTCAGTCCGGACACGATCCAGCCCCATGGCCATCCACTGCAGATAGGCCATGGTGCCTGTGGCGTCCTGGGTTAACGTCTGGTCGATGCGCAGTGATATCTCGCGGCCGGGGATCATTTCGCCGGATACAAGGTGATCGCGGATGATTTTCCGGGTCAGGTTTCGTCCCATTGTTTCCTCTTGATTTTAAGGATGATCAGGTTGTGGAGGGCTGTTTTGCAACTCGTTGGCAAGCCCGAATTTTCGAATACGATTGATTTTGTTGCGTCGACAATCCATCTCCACCTGCAGACGCAGTTTGTCCTGCTGCAACATGAATATTTCCTTGGCGTGAACAATGCCCGCCGCTGTGTCTTCACTGAACATAAGTTCCTTGACCCGGGCGGCGCAGGCTTGTTTTTGGGCCGCGAATTCCTGGATTTCGACTTCCAGCGCGGCAATAGCCTCGGACTCAGATCTTGACTCGGCGTTTTCCTGTTCTTGATGATTCATTTGAAGGACTCTCGGATAACCTTGAGGATGGGTCTTCTGTTCGTTGTTTGGCAAGAGAGAGCACGCTTTGGTGGATGGGCCAGAATCCGGGCCAAAGTGCGGTCAATTCTCCGGGATTGGTAAGCCGCGGCCCGGGAAACCTGAAGGAGAGCATGGCCAGGGCCATTCCCCACCGGGAATCCGGTGCTTCGAAAATTCCATCACCTCGATCCGTCGGATGCGGAGCCGGGGCGAAGCGGACCTCGCCTTGCTCCGGAAGGCAATCGCGTCCGGCCCAGCGAGCCATCTCAGTGATAAAGTCGAGATTGGTGATTTCGAATTGACAAGAAACGGTGCAACCCTTGGGAGCGCACAGTGCCAATAATATGGCCAAAGGCAGCGCCTGCTCCTGACCCTGGATATCCAAAACCGGAGACTCCGGCCATGATTCCGGCGTGGCCCGTATGTAGTCCGGTCCAGTTTCGATCTGCACGCCGCAGGAGCGCAATAAATCCAGATGATCACCGGCAGATGAGCCCTCGGGCCAATTGCCATGGAGAGTAATCTGTTGTCGCGTCATGCGCGACCAGGCCAGGAGCATGCTGTTCAGAAAATAGTCCAGCGGGATGCGGGGCTGTTCCGGGAGGCGGGGCATGGCGGGAGAAACGCGAAAGCCGTTGGGAAGCCTGGTAAACGGTACATTGAACGTAGAGTAGAGCAAGAATAAGGTTTCCAGTTCGGGGGCCGCGATGGGATGATCAAGCCATGTCAGATCCAACCCCTGTGGAAAGAAAGGCGCGGCAGCCAGCAGGGCAAGAATCAAGTCCATCGGCGTGTCAGCGTCGATTTGCACTTGCGAGGGTTGGCCGCTGGATTCAAGGCGGACGGGAAGGCCGGGGGCATGCGGATTCAACTGGTGCAGTCTCGCGCCAAGGTGAGGCAGGACAGCCTGCCAAGGCTTGATCGAGAACATGTTCAACGCTCCTGACCCGCTGAATTTCGCGATGCCCGGTCTGGCCATTGCCAGGGCCACCATCAGCGCCAGGGTGAACGTACTCTGTCCGACGTGAATGGTTTTCTGCTCTAAAGACAATTCTGGCGTCCGGCGAGGCGTGTGAGAGATGGTCTCGTTTTCCCAGGCCAGCCCTGCACCTGTCTGGTTGAGGGACTTGATCAACTCGATCAGGTCGTCATTGAGGACGACAGGGCGTATTCGAGCCGGAGCATTGGTCACGGCAGCCCAAAAAGAGATGATTTTCGTGGAGAATATATCCGCGGGACCGGCAAGGGTGATCGCTTTGGCTGGCGCTAAGGGGCGCAACAGCCATGTCTTGCCTTTGCGGGAAAATTTCTGTTCAGAATAGGCCTGACCGAGATTGTTGCATTGAGATACAAGCTGGCGCCAATGGCGAGAATGTCCGGCTTCTTCAGATTGCAGGACACTTTCCCATACCTTCCAAATGGCTTTTTCAAAATCCTGCCCAGTGTCGCGACGTTTTCCATCTTTCCTGCGAGCGGCTATTTCGGCGAAAATCCGTGTTCTACGGAGAACCGCATCTGCCAGCCGACGCTCCTCGCGCAGAAGTCGTTCTTCCAATGAAAACAGTGATTCGGAATCATCCGTTCTTGGCCCCGACGGCGTATAGTTGCTCATGGTGTTCCTTTAGGCGTAAAATCAAGGCATTTATCTTTATTTGCGGCGGGAAACAAGCCTTGTTCGGATGCCTGACTCTGCGGGGTTCAAATTAGTATTGATAATGGTCGACGCAAATCGAATTCCCGTCTCGAGAATTTTGTCGGCTAACTGTTGCGATTAAAGGATTATTTTTTTTCAGCCTTCAGACAGCGGATATGGGAGTTCATTTCGCAAATAAACGTAGTCCGTAAGCGCGAGGTGTTTTAAGAGGTCTGTTAGTTATTTTGGTTGATAAGTGCTCTTTTTACAATGAAAACGGCTGCCCGATGCGCTCGAAGAAGAAAGTTTGTCGTTCTTGGAAGGAAAAAGGGGTTGAAAAAGAAAATTTAATCGGCTAGGGAGGATCAACTGTAATGTAAGTACCAGATTCAATAGATTCGTTTTTTTTCTTGGCGCCATGGCGGATAACTCATGTTAAAGGTCGCCGTGTCGTGTTCAACCATTTCGTATTCTACGAACCAAAGGTGTCTTCATCGTGACAGCATTTTTCCGGGATTGTCCGGAATGAGCTATTTTCACCGGTATCCACTGTCTAGGATTGTTTTCAGGCAATGATTTGCCTATTCGTCTTTTTTTCTTGTTCATTTTCGGAATTGACCCACCGTGTGTCAGAAGTGGCACAGGTGGTTAATCATTGATTTTGACTTCCTTGACACACTTAAACGAGCTTGTTAAATATTGCACAAGCAGTTCAAGATGGAAAAGGGGAGTTGTTTGTGAGGTGTCGCCATTCGCATCTCCAGAAATAATCACCTTCAACCCAATACTGGAATAGGAGACGAAGAAATGACGCAAATGACGAGTTTGGTGCCGCCGCATGGTGGCAAGGGGCTAACCGAATGCTTGCTCCAGGGCGCGGAACTGGAAGCTGAGAAGAAAAAGGCTCAAGGACTGAAGAAAATTGAGTTGGCTCCCCGTGAAAAGGGCGACGTCCTGATGATGGGCATCGGTGCTTTCAGCCCGTTGACCGGCTTTATGACCAAGGCCGATTGGAAGGGCGTTTGCGAGAAGATGTTGCTTTCCGACGGAACCTTCTGGCCCATTCCGGTGACCCTCTCCGTTTCCAAAGAAGATGCCGCCGACATCAAAGAAGGCGACGAGATCGCATTGTACGATTCCAAGTACGATGAAATCCTGGCCACAATGAAGGTCGACGAGAAGTATGAGGTGACCGAGGCCGACAAGAAGTTCGAGTGCGAGAAGATTTTCATGGGCGAAGGCACCAAAACCCCTGAAGATTTCTGGAAAGTGCATAGTGAAGATCCCCATCCGGGCGTGGACATGGTCATGGGGCAGAAGCCCGTGAACCTGGCCGGAAAGATCAAGGTTCTCTCCGAAAGCCATTACCCCAAGACCTACGCCGGCGTGTACATGCGTCCCTCTGAATCCCGCAAGGTCTTCGAAGAGCGTGGATGGAAAAAGGTCGCCGCTTTGCAGCTGCGCAACCCGATGCACCGCTCCCACGAATTCCTGGCCAAGATTGCCATTGAAGTCTGCGACGGCGTGTTTATCCACTCCTTGATCGGCAACCTGAAGCCCGGCGACATTCCCGCCGAATGGCGCGTGAAGTGCATCAACACCTTGATTGAGAACAATTTCGTGCCGAAAAACGTGGTTCACGGCGGGTACCCCATGGACATGCGCTACGCCGGCCCCCGTGAGGCTCTGCTGCACGCCACTTTCCGTCAGAACTTCGGCATCTCCGATATGATCATCGGCCGCGACCATGCCGGCGTTGGCGACTACTACGGAATGTTCGAAGCCCAGACCATTTTTGATAAGATTCCTTACGCCACGGAAGCCTGCCCGACCCCTGGCCAGGCTTTGCTTTGCAAGCCGATGAAAATCGACTGGACCTTCTACTGCTTCAAGTGCGACGGTATGGCCTCTCTGCGCACCTGCCCGCATACCAAGGAAGACAGGGTCATTCTCAGCGGCACCAAGCTGCGCAAGATGCTGTCCGAAGGCGGCGAGATTCCGGACCACTTCGGCCGGGAAGAGGTTCTCGAGATTCTGCGCGAGTACTACGCCAGCCTGACCGAAAAGGTCGAGATCAAGATGCACAAAGCCGCCGCCGGCTGATCCCGTCCACTGATTCAGCCATACAGCCGGGAACATGTTTCCCGGCTGTTCATATAGGCTTGGATGGTTTTAACACTACAACATTGAGGAGGACGTATTATGCCTACTTTTGTCAATCCGGAGAAATGTGACGGTTGCAAGGGTGGTGAGAAGACAGCATGTATGTACATCTGTCCGAACGACCTGATGATTCTGGATGCCCAGGAAATGAAAGCGTTCAATCAAGAGCCTGATGCCTGCTGGGAGTGCTATTCCTGTGTGAAGATCTGCCCCCAGGGCGCCATTGAAGCCCGCCCCTACGCCGACTTCGCCCCCATGGGCGGCACCAGCATCCCGCTGCGTTCCGGCGATGCCATCATGTGGACCATCAAGTTCCGCAACGGCAACATCAAGCGCTTTAAGTTCCCCATCCGGACCACGGCTGAAGGCTCCATCAAGCCTTACGAGGGCAAGCCTGAAGCTGGCGATCTGGAAAACGAACTGCTGTTCACCGAGACTGAGCTGAAGAAGCCTCAGGAAGTGTCGAACAAGAAGTTTGATTTTACCAACGCCGACTACACCCAGTGCTGGACTGAGCCGACCTGCGGCGCGTAATGCGTGCAAGTCCGAACTGATTCAAAGCAAAGCAAACCAAATAACTCTCAGGAGGATTCGCATGACCACAATTCCTTCCAAAATCGCCCCCCAAGGGGTGCCGATTGCCGAACCGGAAGTTGTTGAAATCGAAAAAGATGTGCTGATTATCGGCGGCGGCATGGCTGCTTGCGGCACTGCCGTTGAGATCAAGCCTTGGGCCGACAAGCACGGCGTGAGCTACATCATGGTCGACAAGGCAGCTCTGGAGCGCTCCGGAGCTGTTGCCCAGGGTCTGTCCGCCATCAACACCTACCTCGGCGACAACACCCCTGACGACTACGTCCGCATGGTCCGCACCGACCTGATGGGCGTTGTCCGCGAAGACCTGATCTTCGACCTGGGCCGCCACGTTGACGATTCCGTGCACCTGTTCGAAGAGTGGGGCCTGCCCTGCTGGGTCAAGGAAGGCGAACACAACCTGGACGGCGCTCAGGCCAAGGCCAAGGGCCTGTCCCTGCGCACCGGCGCGAAGCCGGTTCGCTCCGGTAAGTGGCAGATCATGATCAACGGCGAATCCTACAAGGTCCTCGTTGCTGAAGCCGCCAAGAACGCCATTGGTCAGGACAACTACCTGGAGCGCATCTTCGTGGTGCGGCTGCTCCTGGATGCCAATACCCCGAATCGGGTTGCCGGCGCCGTGGGCTTCTCCCTGCGCGAAAACAAGGTTTACATCTTCAAGTGCAATGCTTGCCTCGTGGCCAGCGGCGGCGCAGTGAACGTGTACCGTCCCCGTTCCGTTGGCGAAGGCAAAGGCCGCGCCTGGTACCCCGTATGGAACGCCGGTTCCGGTTACACCCTTGTCGCTCAGGCCGGCGGTGAAATGACCATGATGGAAAACCGGTTCTGCCCGGCTCGCTTCAAGGACGGTTACGGACCGGTCGGCGCCTGGTTCTTGCTGTTCAAGGCCAAGGCCGTCAACGCCCTGGGCGAAGACTACTGCGTAACCAACGACGACATGATCAAGACCTATCGCGAGAAGGGTTATGCTCGTGGTCACATCATCCCGACCTGTCTGCGTAACCACATGATGTTGGAAGAAATGCAGGCTGGCCGCGGTCCGATCTACATGGACACCGCCACAGCCCTGCAGACCACCTTCGCTACCCTGGACAAGAAGCAGCAGAAGCACCTTGAGTCCGAGGCTTGGGAAGACTTTCTCGACATGTGCGTTGGCCAAGCCAACCTTTGGGCCTGCTTGAACATCGAACCTGAAAAGGTCGGTTCTGAAATCATGCCCACGGAACCCTACCTGCTGGGTTCGCACTCCGGTTGCTGCGGCATCTGGTGCTCCGGCCCCGATGAGGAATGGGTCCCCGCCGAGTACAAGATCAAGGCTGACAACGGTAAGGTGTACAACCGCATGACCTCAGTCAACGGCCTGTTCATCGCCGGTGACTGCGTTGGCGCTTCCGGTCACAAGTTCTCCTCCGGTTCCCATGCTGAAGGCCGCATTGCAGCCAAGCAGCTGGTGCGCTGGGTTGTAGACCACAAGGACTACAAGCCCGCCATCAAGGAAACGGCTGAAGAGCTGAAGAAAATGATCTACAAGCCGTACTACAACTATGAAGCTGGCAAGTCGGTTTCCACGGATCCTGTGGTTAACCCCATGTACATTACTCCGCGCAACTTCATGGATCGTTTGATGAAGTGCACGGACGAGTACGGTGCCGGTACATCTACCTACTACCGCACTTCCGCGAAGCTGCTGGAAACCGGCATGAAGCTTCTGGACATGCTGGATGAAGACTCCCACAAGCTGGCCGCCCGCGACCTGCACGAACTGTTGCGTTGCTGGGAGCAGTACCACCGCCTGTGGACCGTACGTCTGCACATGCAGCACATCCAGTTCCGCACGGAAACCCGCTACCCCGGTTTCTACTATCGCACTGACTTCCCTGATCTGAACGACGATGAGTGGAAGTGCTTCACCAACTCCAAGTACGATCCGGTCAAGAAGGAAACCACCTTCTACAAGGTGCCTTTGATCCAGATCATTCCGTAAATCACGGATTTGAGCTGCGGGCCGCGAGGCCCGCAGCTTTTCTCATTCTGTCTTATCGACAAGCCGGCTGCCTCTGGTTTCAATCTCGGTTTCAGGCATGAGCGTATCGCAACTTTCATGATTGAGACCGAGGTTTAGGCTATTTCAGACCTGGTGCCCGGTGTCAGGCAAACTGTACGGAGGAAACTATGGAACATTCAGGAATACTTGTCGTAGGAGGCGGCTTCAGCGGAATTACTGCCGCGCTGGAAGCCGCCGAAGTTGGACATGAGGTGTTTATTATTGAAAAAAATTCATATCTCGGGGGACGCGTCTCCCAATTGAATCAATATTTTCCCAAACTCTGTCCTCCATCCTGCGGCCTGGAAATCAATTACCAGCGGATCAAGAATAATCCGAAGGTCAAATTTTTCACAATGGCCGAAGTTGGATCAATCACTGGGGCGCCGGGAAACTACACGGCAACGATTAAAATCAAGCCCCGCTTCGTAAACAACAACTGTGTCGCTTGCAACAAGTGTACAGAAGTCTGCCCCGTGGATACGGACGCGGAATTCGACTACGGTTTGCAGAAGCGCAAGGCGATCTACCGCCCGCACCTTTCCTCTTTCCCGATGCGCTATGTCGTTGATCCGGAGATCTGTCTCGGCAAGAGCTGTTCCAAGTGCGTGGAAGTCTGTGCCTATGATGCCGTGGACCTGGATGAAAAGGAAAAGGAAGTCACCCTGAATGTCGGCGCCGTGATCTGGGCAACCGGGTGGAAGCCATACGACGTGAAAAATCTGGATATTCTCGGCGGTGGAAAAATCAAAAACGTCATCACGAACATGCAGATGGAGCGCTTGGCCAGCCCCAGCGGGCCGACCAACGGTCAGATAACGCGGCCTTCGGACGGCAAAGCGCCGCAGCGCATCGCCTTTGTGCAGTGTGCTGGCTCTCGTGATGAAAGCCATCTCTCCTATTGTTCCTACATCTGCTGTATGGCGTCGCTGAAACAGGTCACCTATCTGCGATCCCAGTATCCTGATGCGGATATTGTGATTTACTACATCGATCTGCGAACCCCGGGCCGATATGACAAGTTTCTGCAAAAAATCCGTGAGGACGGAAAGGTGCTCATGGTTAAAGGCAAAGTGGCCCAGGTGGTCGAAGACGGCGGCAGCGGCGATGTGCTTGTCACCGCCGAGGACATCATCGGCGGCCTGAAAAAGGAAGAACGATACGACATGGTGGTTCTGGCGACCGGCATGCAGCCAAGCGTGGCCGGCCAGGTTCTTCCTTTGGGTCTCCAGCAGGATGACGAAGGGTTCTGCAACACCCTTGAAGCCGGCATCTCTGCCGCAGGCTGCGCCAAGATGCCTCTGGACGTCATGCGATCGGCACAGACCGCGACCGGTGCGGCGCTGAAAGCAATTCAAACCGTGGTAGGGAGGTAAACAATGTCCAGCAAGATTGGTGTTTATATATGCGAAGGTTGCGACATTGGCCCTCAGCTGAATGCAGGGCAATTAGCGGAATTCGTCAAGAGTGAGTACGGTGGAAGCTGTCCCGTGGTAAAGACGTCGCCGGTACTGTGCAGCCAGGAAGGAAAGGCCCTGATTCAGGCCGACGTGGATGCGGAATCCATTGACAGCGTGGCAGTCTGTGCCTGTTCTCCCCGAGTGAAGTGGGATATATTCCGGTTCGGCGACAAGGCAGTTGTCGAACGGGTCAACCTTCGTGAGCAGTGCGTCTGGTCCTATGCCAGGCCCGAGGCTGACACCACGGCGGAAGGCGAAATTCCGGAAACATTGCGGATGATGGCCCAGGACTATATCCGGATGGGCATCATCAAGCTTCAGAAGTACGTTGTGCCGCAGGCCGAAGTTCCGGAAATCACCAAGACGATTCTTGTCGTCGGCGGGGGAAATACAGGTTTGACCGCGGCACTGGGCGGCGCAAACCTCGGATACGATGTGATTCTGATGGAAAAGGAATCCCAACTGGGCGGTTTTGCATCGCAGATGTACAAGCAGGTTCCGTATTCGTATCCCTATACGCAGTCCATTCCCACAACCATCGACCAAAAAATCAACGAAGTGACGGCCCACGAGAAGATTCGCGTCTTCACCAGTTCGACGTTGAACAAGCTCGAGGGTGCTCCCGGGCAGTACACGGCGGTCATCGCCAACGGCAAGGGCGAAGAGCGCCTGCCTGTCGGCTCAGTTGTTCTGGCCACCGGCTGGAAACCCTACGATCCGGAAGCGCGTGTGGTTGCGGTAGAACCTCCCAAGGAAGAAGCCAAGGAAGACGTTGCTACTGAAGAAACTCCTGAAATCAAGAAAGGAGAGAACGTTCTCGCTCACCTGGGTCTGGGACGCTTCACCAATGTGATCACCAACGTGGACATGGAATTGATGGCCAAGAAGGGCGAGTTGTTGCGTCCCTCAGACGGACGTCCGGTTCAGTCCGTCGCATTTATTCAATGTGCCGGTCAGCGTTCCACCGAGGAAGGTCATCTGCCCTACTGTTCATCCGTCTGCTGCATGGTATCCCTGAAACAGGCCGGATATCTCCGTGAAAAGAACAAGGACGGCAAAGCCTTCATCCTTTACAAGGATATGATCGTTCCCGGTGTGCAGGAACTTTATTACAAGGCCGCTCAGGACGACCCAGGTATTTTTCTGACCAAGGGCGATGTGGCGGAAGTAAGGGAAGATGCCGACGGCGGCATTGTCGTCAAGACACAGAACACGCTGCTTGGCGAAGACTTTGAAATCAAAGTGGATGTTCTTGTCCTGGCAACCGGCATGGTGCCCACCACTCTGGCCGATCCGGTGATTAATTTTGACTATCGCCAGGGGCCGGCATTCCCGGATCTGTTGCTCTTCAACGGATTTGCCGATTCCAACTACATCTGTTTTCCTTATGAAACCCGGCGTACCGGTGTCTACTCGGCCGGTTGCGTGCATCAGCCCATGCTTCTGGGCGCCGCTGAGGATGATGCCGCGGGTGCCGTGCTCAAGGCCATCCAGTGCCTGGAGTCGATCAATCGCGGCATGGCCGTGCACCCCAGGTCCGGTGACATATCCTTCCCGAAGTTCAACATGGTCCGCTGCACCCAGTGCAAGCGGTGCACGGAAGAGTGTCCTTTCGGCGCCCTTGATGATGATGAAAAGGGAACGCCAAAGCCCAACCAGACACGTTGTCGTCGTTGTGGAACCTGCATGGGCGCCTGTCCAGAGCGGGTCATCTCCTTCGAGGAGTACAACGTGGACATGATCGCTACCATGATCAAGGAAAATGAGGTGCCGGACGACATCGACGAGGGCGGCCCACGGGTTATCGTCTTCGTTTGCGAGAACGACGCTTATCCAGCGTTGGACATGGCAGCTTTCCAGGGCAAGAAATGGTCACCGTACGTGCGTTTCATCCCCGTGCGCTGCCTGGGGGCTATCAACAGCATCTGGATTGCCGACTCCATGTCCAAGGGCATTGACGGTGTTCTCCTGCTGGGTTGCAAATACGGCGACGATTATCAGTGTCACTTTGCTAAAGGCAGCGAACTCTGCAACAAGCGCATGGAAAACATCGCCGAGACCCTGGGCCGGTTGCAGCTTGAGCCGGAACGGGTTCAGCAGAAGCAGGTTGCCATTGACGAATATGACAAGATACCCCAGATGATCGACGAATTCATGAACCATATCATCGACGATATCGGCGCCAACCCCTACAAAGGCTTCTAGGAGGAGATTGAAGATGGCCCAAGTTAAACGCATTGATCCCGATCTGCGGTTTATTGAGGAGATGCAAGCTGCAGGCGGAGAATCACTGAAGAAATGTTATCAATGCGCCACGTGTTCCGTGGTCTGCCCGCTCTCGCCGGAAGACAATCCCTATCCGCGCAAAGAGATGATCTGGGCGCAGTGGGGCTTGAAAGACAAGCTGGTTGGCGACCTGGACATGTGGCTCTGCCATAACTGCGGTACCTGCTCAGACCAGTGTCCGCGCGGCGCCAAGCCCGCGGATTTGATGGCCGCCATGCGCAATATGGCCTATCAGAACATCGCGCAGCCTACGATTATGGGTAAGTTCATGAGTTCGGCGAAATATCTGCCCGTTCTTGCAGGCATCCCAGCATTGATCTTTCTTCTGGCCTGGATATTCTTCACACCTGGCTTTTTGGGAATGCCGGTGACTGACGACGGTCAGGTTTTGTTCCGACTGGTTTTTCCGCAAACCGCGTTTATTGATCCCCTGTTCGGACTAATTGCACTTGGCGTGGTGGTTATCTTTGTTCGGGGAATTCTAGCGCAGATTAAGACATTCAATGATTCGCCACAGGCGCCTATTGGAGGCGTCCCCGCAAAAGACGTTCTCAAGTCGTCATGGTTTGTGATCAAGGACGAAATTCTTTCGCACACAAGATGGAAGGAGTGCGGCAACGACAATACTGATCGCTACTTTGGCCATATGGGAATATTCTTCGGATTCGTGGGATTGTTCATTGTTACAGCCTATGTTGGCGTGGCCTACTGGTTGGGCGTTTTCACAGGCTGGGACCTGATGACACCCATGAGCTTGTGGAATCCCTTCAAGATTTTGGCGAACATCGCGTCCATCGCTCTGATCGTGGGTTTGATTCTGGTGACGAAGCGCCGTCTGGATCTGGATGAGGGCAAATTCAAATCATCCTACTATGACTGGTATCTTCTCGGCGTAATCTGGGTTGTGGCTCTTTCTGGCATGTTCAGCCAGCTGCTCCGTTTGGCCAATATTCCTGCTGTCGCCTATCCAATGTACTACATTCACCTGGTGAGCATTTTCATGCTCTTTGCCTACTTGCCATGGTCCAAATTGGCACACATGGTTTATCGAACCGTTGCACTCGGATATGCTCGGCATATCGGCAGGGGCCCAAAACCTCAGATCTAACTTGATTATAAACCGTAAAAAAACCAGGGCCTTGTGGCCCTGGTTTTTTTTTGTTTGCACTGACTCTTGTCAGTTCGTCGCTGAGAGGTTATTATTTACGATTCAGCAAACGATATAAGGAGCCTTACAATGAAGAAAGAAATCCATCCCGAAATCAGCAAGAAAAAGATCCACTGCGCCTGTGGTTTTGAAGTTGAGGCTTTGAGCACGCAACGCAATGATATACAGGTTGAAATTTGTTCCAATTGTCACCCTTTTTATACCGGCAAACAGCGGTTTGTCGATACTGCCGGACGCATTGATCGATTCAAGAAGAAGTATGCCGCCATGGCGGAAAAAAGCTAGACAGCATTGATTTTCAATCGATAGCAAATGCCTTCTACGCTATCTTTGTCGTGTTCACGATGATGCCCGTGTCATAGGGATGTTTTATTATGTTTGCAAAACTTGAAAGCCTTCAGGACAAGTATCAGGAACTGGAGCGGGAGTTGAGTTCCGCGGAGGTTTTCAGTGATCAGTCCCGGTATCGTCAGCTGACAAAGCGCCATTCGGAATTGGGCGAAATTGTTACTGTCTATCGTGAATATTCCCGCACCATGGCTGATTTGGAATCGAACAAGGAGCTCCTTGGCGACTCGGATCCTGAGATTCGGGAAATGGCTCGTGCCGAGTTGGAACTCCTTGATGCAAAAATTGAAGATCTGCAGCGACAGCTGCAGATCCTTTTGCTTCCGAAAGATCCCCTTGATGACCGAAATGTCATTCTCGAAATCCGAGCCGGAACCGGTGGTGATGAGGCTGCCCTCTTTGCCGCGGATCTCTTTCGGATGTACATGCGTTATGCCGAGCGCACCGGTTTGCGGACCGAACTTATTCAGGCCAGCGAAAGCGGCACTGGCGGGGTCAAGGAAGGGATCGCATCCATTTCAGGGAACAAGGCGTATAGTCTCCTGAAACATGAATCCGGAGTACACCGCGTGCAACGCGTTCCGGCAACGGAATCCCAGGGCAGAATCCACACTTCCGCCGTGACAGTGGCCATCCTGCCGGAGGCCGAAGAGGTTGATGTTCATATTGACCCCAATGACGTTCGTACGGATGTCTATCGCTCATCCGGACCTGGCGGGCAAAGCGTCAACACAACTGATTCCGCCGTCCGCGTAACCCACATCCCCACAGGTCTCGTGGTGATTTGCCAGGATGAGAAATCCCAGCATAAGAACCGGGCCAAGGCAATGACCGTGCTCCGGTCTCGGCTGCTCAAGGCCAAGCAGGAAGAGCAGAAGCAATCATACGACCAGAACCGGAAGAGCCAAGTAGGTAGCGGGGACCGTTCCGAACGTATCCGGACGTATAATTATCCTCAGGGCAGGATCACCGACCATCGCATCAACCTGACGCTCTATCGGTTGGAAGCCGTTCTTGAAGGAGAAATGGACGAACTGGTGAACGCCTTGGTCCAGCACTATCAAACCGAAGCCTTGAAAGCGGAAACCGAAGAAGTTGGATCTTGAGCATGTCCATGACGCAGCTGACCCTGCGTGACATTTTAATAAAAAGCACTGGCTATTTAAGCCAAAAGCGGGTCGATTCTCCTCGATTAAGTGCTGAGCTTGTGATTGCTCACGCTTTAGGGGTAGATCGACTCGCTCTGTTTCTGGACCCGGACAAGCCCCTCGGCGAAAATGAATTGGCCAGAATCCGACCGTTTCTGATCAGACGCGGGACCGGTGAGCCAATGGCCTATATCCTCGGGCATAAAGAATTTTACGGGCTGGACTTCCTCGTCTCGAAAGATGTTCTCATTCCCAGACCTGACACGGAACTGGGAGTTGACTTGGTCTTGAAAAGTTTCCCCAAAGAGAGGAAACTTTTATTTGCAGATGTCGGTTCCGGTAGCGGCGCTCTGGCCGTGACCCTGCTCACAAAATTTCCCAATGGCCAGGCAATAGCTACAGACATTAGTTTAAGGACTTTGGGAATAAGCAAGCTTAATGCCCAGCGGCACGGCGTATCCGAGCGAATCCTGACAGTCCAAGGCGACTTGCTGAAACATCTGGGATCACTTTGTCTGGATTTTATCATCGCCAACCTGCCCTACATTAGTGAAGATGAAGCCCGAACGCTCAGTCCTGAAGTTATCTGTTACGAACCCCGCCAGGCACTAATCGGTGGACCGAAAGGGGATGAGCTTTTTGCGCCGCTCCTGAGCGATGCCATGCGTGTTTTGAAGAGAGGGGGATGTATTCTGCTGGAAACAGGTTCAACACAAGCCGCGGCTGTTCATGATCACATTCAAAGGATTTCAGCAAATTGGAAACGCGTCCGAGTTCATAAAGATCTTTCCGGATTGGACAGGTTTGTGTCTGCATGGTGGGAATAGTTTTTTATACGCTATATATGTGAGTGAGTTGAGGCTGGCTTCCTAACCTTCCCAACATTAAGGCTGTATGATCCAACCATAGCGTGATGCAGAGAATAATTCGCTCGCGTCTGTTTGCGGCAATAATCTGATAAACAAGCCTTGACGCTCTCTGACATGGGAGTCACCTAAGCCAAGAGCCATCTCAGCAAATCCAGCCTTTCAACCAGAACCCATTCACAAATACTGTACACATAAACACAAGAACCATTGTTGTAAATGACACAAGATGGTTGTAAAAGCAACAATTTTCAGATTGTTGTGATTTTAATGTCATAATATTTCAATGGATTGCGTGGCGTCTGCTTATGGGCATGTTCATTGCATGGCGGGTTTGAAAGGAGTCCCTATGACTTGCCAGAAAACAATTAAACGTTCCATTCAGTGTTCGGGAATCGGCTTGCACAAAGGTCGAAAAGTCCGGCTGGTGCTACGTCCCGCAGCTGAAGATACAGGGATAGTGTTCGCCTTGCATGGGGTCGACGGAGTGCGCTTTCACAGTCCTTCCGCGGATGCCGTCGTTGAGACGACCATGGCTACCACGCTCGGATTTGACGGGCAGCGGCTTGCCACAGTCGAACATCTCCTGGCAGCGGTAAGGGGCCTGGAAATCGATAATTTGTATGTCGAAGTGGAAGGGGACGAAGTACCGATCATGGACGGCAGTTCGGCCTCCTTTATTTTTTTGCTGCGCGCAGCGGGCTTTCGCCGCCAGAACAAGCCCCGACGCGTACTAACTTTGAAAAAGCCGATTCATTTTCAGCAGGATGGTAAATGGATCAAAGCGAGCCCGTCTGACCGGTTGACTATCGACTACACCATCGATTTCAATCATCCCCTGGTTGGGACACAGAAATTTTTCGTGGACTGCAATCCAGAGAATTTCACCCGAGATATTGCCAAAGCACGCACATTCGGATTTATGAGGGAAGTAGAATACTTGCGCCGTAACGGTTTGGCTCTTGGCGGTTCGCTGGATAATGCCGTTGTCTTGGATGAATACGGCGTAATCAATCCCGACGGACTACGTTTTCCGGATGAATTTGTGCGTCATAAAATCTTGGATTTTATCGGCGACCTCTTTGTTCTCGGAATGCCCATGAATGGAGACTTCAAGGTGTTTTGCTCGGGTCATGCATTAAACAATGCATTTGTACGTTACCTGGTGGATAATCGGGGCGAGTACCTGGAACTGGACGAATCCGGTGAGCAGGTCATTGCCGAGGAAGCTTTTTTTCCTTCGCCGGCCCAGGCTCCAGCAACTTCACAGATCTGGAATTGAAGCTCGTTGCCGACAGGGCAATGACCAAAATTTTTTGGTAACTATTCATCAACTGTCCGGCTTGTCTCGTTATTCGGCATCGCAACTCCTTCGTCGGCTTCGTAGCTTCGAACCATTGCGTTAATAAACAGCATTTAGCGCTTCAAGCGTCCGCCAATGGTTCGATGAACGAATCCTGACTCAGTCAGGCAGGCAGGCGATGCCGAAAAATCGAGACAAGCCGGACAGCTTCATACCATGCAGTAAAAATGTGCTGAGTTACATTTTTTGTATCTCCTCATACTCAGCACATCCTGCTCTCGATGCATGACAGGTGACTGACTTTTAATTGTTACGGCTTCGTATCTTTGATGGAGCCAGGATTTGTTCTTCAATCCATCCCGCCCAGTCGCACAAGACGAATGCTTTCGAAGTCGCCAATCAGGTGATCACGACTCCCGCATATCCCACGACCTGAGAAAATTCCCCACTTACATCCCCAGAGGTCCCATAGGCGATGATTTTTGCCTGTGATCCGCCCATGCTGTTAACAATGGTCAAGCCGATAGTCATCGGCAGCACGCCGCACATGCTGATATTCCCAGAACGAACGGTTAAATAAAATTTTACCGGATCCAGTTCCAGAATTGCGCTCAAGGCAAGATCATCCTGGTATTTCGCCTGTTCCGCGGAAATGAAGTGGCTCATGTCCGAACTGACCACAATCAGTACCGGGGTAGTCCATTTGCTGAGCACGCCGGCCAAGTCCTGACCAATTGACAGCAGATTGTCCAGTTTTGTTTCGGAAACGGCCATGGGGACAATACGCAAATCGGGATTCAAGACATAAAGGAAGGGCAATATCACTTCTAGGGAATGCTCCTGATTATGGGCTTGATGGTCGGCTGTTGCCGGAGTGCTGTCAATAATGGATTGTGCCAGTCGAGTATCCACATTTAGGTACGCGCCGGGAAGTATCCAGCGCCCGGAAGGCCATACGGCGAAAGAAGCTCCCAATCCCGTATGATTCGGCCCCAGAAGCAATATTGTTTCGGGTACGGATACGGCAGACAATGTCTTGCCGGCTATTGCCCCGGAATAGGCGTAGCCGGCATGCGGAACCATGGCCAGTAGCGCCTGCTCTGCCTGGATATTCCTGGGCTCAAGATAGTTTCGGACTTCGGTTTCCCATGCCGGTCTTGTGCCGGGGTAAAATTTACCTCCAACGATATATGATCGATCCATAAACAATCCTTTGTTTGAAATCCTTTAAAAATCTGACTTTCTGGAACTGCTTGGTTGAGCAGGATCAGTTTCAATAAATTCTCTCGAAATTTCCATACGAAGTCAAAAATTTCACGAAAGGTTAGCGTTGACCCTATGCTGAAGCAGTTTAGTGCTTGCCTTATGAAAAGGCATCAGATGCTAGTGAGCAGGGGATTCTTTCTTGGAAGAATTGTAAAGCTGCTCGCAGTAACCACGTTTCGCGAGTAGAGGGAGACTTGAAAGCCGTGTCGCAATGCTCAAACGCAACAGACATGCCGGATCACGGCGGAATCCTTCGGATTGCAAACATGATTTTTTTTGAACACAAAAAAATATTTTTAAAAAAAAGAGTATTTACGGTTTAATTTGTGAATAATATATATTTTGAGACAATGGTTGATATATTTATTGTAAAATAAAAAATTTAGCTTTTTTTGAAGAAATTCCGGGTTTGCAATTTAACGGCATCCCGGGGATAAGCACCCTGCTAGCACTCATCGCTTGTGAGTGCTAGCAAAACTAAAAATAAACTTTTGGAGGAAAGAAATGAAATTGAAACCATTGAATGATCGTGTGTTGGTAAAACGGCTTGAGGGTGAGGAAGTTACCAAAGGCGGCATCATCATCCCTGATTCCGCAAAGGAAAAGCCCATGAAGGGTGAAGTCATCGCCGTTGGTCCGGGAAAAGTCGGCGACGACGGGACGCGCACCAAGGTGGCGGTGGAAGCAGGCGACAAGGTGCTCTTCAACAAGTACGCCGGAACTGAAATGAAGGTGGACGGCGAAGAGTTCCTGGTCATGCGCGAGGACGACATTCTCGCGATTATCGAAGAGTAATACCCGCTGATTATCCTGACAGCCACGTTAACGATCAACTATCGCAAGGAGAAAAATTATGGCTTCTAAAGAAATATTGTTTGACACCAAGGCGCGTGAAAAACTGAAAAAGGGTGTTGACACCCTGGCGAACGCAGTCAAAGTGACCCTCGGCCCCAAGGGCCGCAACGTGGTCATTGAGAAGTCCTTCGGCTCGCCGATCATCACCAAGGACGGCGTCACCGTGGCCAAGGAAATCGAACTTTCAGACAAGTTCGAGAACATGGGCGCCCAGATGGTCAAGGAAGTCGCCAGCAAGACCAGTGATGTCGCCGGCGACGGAACCACTACAGCCACCATCCTGGCCCAGGCCATTTTCACAGACGGTGTAAAGCTGGTAACCGCCGGCCGTAATCCCATGGCCATCAAGCGCGGCATCGACAAGGCCGTTGAAGCCGTCACCGCTGATTTGGTCAACCAGACCAAGCCTACCCGGGACCAGAAAGAAATCGCTCAGGTCGGCACCATTTCCGCGAACAATGACCCGACCATCGGCAACATCATTGCCGAAGCCATGAACAAGGTCGGCAAGGAAGGCGTGATCACCGTTGAAGAGGCCAAGGGCCTGGAAACAACCCTGGACGTGGTCGAGGGCATGCAGTTTGACCGTGGTTACCTCTCCCCCTATTTCGTGACCGATCCGGAAAAGATGCTTTGCGAAATGGACGAGCCCCTGATCCTGATTTGCGAGAAGAAGATCTCCAGCATGAAAGACATGCTGCCCGTTCTTGAGCAGGTCGCCAAAATGTCCAAGCCGCTATTGATCATCTCTGAAGATGTGGAAGGCGAAGCCTTGGCTACACTGGTCGTGAACAAACTGCGCGGCACGTTGCAGGTTTCCGCCGTAAAGGCCCCCGGTTTTGGCGAGCGTCGCAAGGCCATGTTGCAGGACATCGCCATCCTGACCGGTGGACAGATGGTTTCCGAAGACTTGGGCATCAAGCTGGAGAACATCTCCCTGAACGATCTGGGCAAGGCCAAGCGGATCGTGATCAACAAGGAAAACACGACCATCATCGACGGCGCAGGCGATCCTGAGCAGATTAAGGCCCGTGTGAAGCAGATCCGCAGCGAGATCGACGAGACCACTTCCGATTACGACCGCGAGAAGCTGCAGGAGCGTCTGGCCAAGATCGTCGGCGGAGTGGCCGTGATCAATGTCGGCGCCGCCACGGAAACCGAGATGAAGGAAAAGAAGGCCCGCGTCGAAGATGCGCTCAATGCAACCCGCGCTGCCGTGGAAGAAGGCATTGTTCCCGGCGGTGGCGTGGCTTTGGTTCGCTCCGTGAAGAGCCTGGATGGTATCAAGACCGTTGACGATGACGAAGCCGCCGGCGTGACGCTGGTCCGCCGGGCCATTGAAGAGCCCCTGCGGATGATCTCGGCCAATGCCGGTTTCGAGGGTTCCATCGTTGTGGAAAAGGTCAAAGACGGTAAAGACGGATACGGCTTCAACGCCGCCACCGGCGTCTATGAAGATCTGATCGCCGCCGGCGTCATTGATCCGAAGAAGGTCACCCGTATTGCTCTTCAGAATGCCGCATCCGTGGCCGGTCTGCTGCTGACCACCGAATGCGCCGTGGCTGAAAAGCCCGAGCCGAAGAAAGATATGCCCATGCCCGGCGGTGGTATGGGCGGAATGGGCGGAATGGGCGGAATGTACTAATTCCCGCCATCTAATTGCGCTTCAAAAGGCCGGACATTGTCCGGCCTTTTTTTGTCGTGCAACGATTTGCCTGAGGCCCGTCATCTCGAGTTTGCCTGGAATCACGCTGATACTAATAATTCATAGCGGGGCGGATAGCGCGGAATGTGTGTGTCCTGGTTCAACAGGTATGTGAGACAGCAATGGCTACTCGACAAGCCGGACCAGTTCCTGTCGAAAAACTAGGTCTGCTGAATGTGCCGCTGTTAGTAATCTTGCACAGATTCCCTTTTATGGGTAATTCGGCTGACGACGCATCCTGGAATCTGCAGTGATATTTCTGAGGCCATGGCCAGTTGAATGGGCGCGAGGAGAAGGCCGCTGAAGGAACCAACGCCTGTGACAAGACGGATCATGATCAACATACGGAAACCAGCGGGTAGTGTGCGATGAAACGGTGTTTCGAAGATCTTTGCGCGACCATGGACAAGTTGGGTGTTCCCCGGGAGTCCAAGTGGCGGGGATTGATTCTGTACATGCGCAGCATCCGTGATTACGAGTTTCTGACCGCGGAACAACGGGAGCGGACACAGGACCTGGTCATGCAGGTACTACGCAGGAAGGACTTTTCCGATAAGGCGTTTCAGAAGCTGTTGCGGGACAACGAAGCAATTATCAATGATCGATGGCGGCACAAGCTGACGGAGACCCTGCAGGATACAGCCCAGCTGATAAAGCAGTTTCAGACTTTGTTGCAGCGCAGAAAAAATGATGTCCAAGACCTTGAAGTCATGACCCTGGAAACCATCCATAGCGATCAGCCTATGGAGAAAATGGTCGCCGAGATTCAGAACGGATTTCAAAAGATTGAAGGCATGTTGCAGAGCGATTTGGAAACCATCGTGGCCATGAGCATGACCGATGAACTAACGAAAATATACAATCGCAGGGCCCTGGACTCCTTCATGCACCGCGCGATTACCAATTCGCTATCCTGTCAGACCCCCTTGGCCATGGTTTTCCTGGATATCGACAACTTCAAGCAGTTCAACGACAAATACGGACACCTGGTTGGCGACCAGGCTCTTATAACCGTTGCGGGATTGCTCAAGGCATGTATCAACGACCAGGAAAGGGGAGTCGGTTGCACTATCTTCCCCGCGCGTTTCGGTGGAGAGGAGTTTGTGCTGATCATGCCTGGGGCTTCAGATTCAGAGGCCGTGAGTTTTGCCGAAAAGGTTCGTAAAAGGATTCAAGATTATAACTTCCTGATTCGCAATGGCAGCGGTGAAGTGGTTTACTCAGGAGTAAAAATAACCATCAGCGCCGGCGTGGCTGAACTGCATGCCTACTGCGGACATAGTCCCAACAGTGCCACTTTAATTGAGGCTGCGGACCGAGCGTTGTACCAGGCAAAGAAAGATGGCAGGAACAAGGTGGTGCTGTACCAGGGCAATGGAGTCCCAGAAACGTAGCAGATGCGATGATCAGGCAAGGGAAACAGGAAGGGCGATCATGATGCGCTGGACAAGATTTTCCAGCCCCTCTCCGGTTTGAACGGATATTCCGATCCCTTCAGGAAATATTTGCCCAAGCCGTACCCGGTCCTCGACGGACAGGAGATCGAGCTTGTTCAGCAGCAACAAGGTCGGGACTTCCTGAAGATTCATTTCTTCCAGAATGCCCCGCACATCCTGGACCTGACGCTCCAGTTCAGGGTGGGCGGCATCCGCAACATGTAAAAACAGATCGGCCTCGTCCAATTCCTCCAAAGTCGCCCGAAAGGCTTCCTTGAGTTCTGGAGGCAGACGACGGATGAATCCAACCGTGTCCGTGATGATCACTTCCCGTTGCTGAGGAAACCGAACCCGGCGGCTGGTGGGATCAAGCGTGGCAAAAAGCTTGTTTTCCGCAAGTACCTCGCTGGCCGTGAGAATGTTCAGCAAGCTGGATTTGCCTGTATTGGTGTATCCGACCATGGCCACGATAGGCAGCCCCACCTTCTGACGACGGACCCTGGTGGCTTCACGCTGCCGGCGCAAGTCCTCCAGATCCTGTTTTATCCTCGCTATGCGCTGGCGAATCTTTCGGCGATCCAATTCCAGCTTCGTCTCCCCCGGGCCGCGACCCCCGATTCCGCCTGCCAAACGGCTCATGGCTCTGTCCTGGCGCACCAGGCGAGGCATGGTGTAGCGCAACTGGGCCATCTCCACCTGCAGTTTTCCGGCTCTGGTCTTCGCATGCTGAGCAAAAATGTCCAGGATCAACTGGGTCCGATCCAGAACCTTCCGTTCACTGAGATGGGTCAGGTTGCGAATCTGGGTTGGACTTAAGTCCTGATCAAAGAGCAGAATTCCGGCATTCGTCCGCAAAGCCAGAACCTCAAGTTCGGCAAGTTTTCCCTTGCCCAGAATGTGTTTGGGATTTTGACGCTGAACCCGTTGGATCATGTTGCCGACAACGGTAATTCCCGAAGTCTTCGCCAAATCCGAAAGTTCATCAAGGTTGAGTTCCTGTTCGGCGCGAGGAAGCGTATCCACGCTGACCAGCAAAGCCCTGTCGCCGGTTGGCGCCGGACCTTGCGCCGCGATGGTCCGACCAAGCTCTTCCTCGATGGCTTCAGTTTGCTCCAAAAAATTGACATGGACCTGATCCCATGATGTCGGTGGGAAAACCTGGTACGGGCTTTGTTCCGCACCGCCGGGAAGGAGGTGAGCCCAGGAGAAAAGGCTTGGCTGCCCCCAGGCATCAAGGCACAAAACGGAGATGGAGTCCAGGCGCAGGAAGATCAGGTCCATCAGGTCCTCTTCATTCAGAGGATCCTGATTGAGGTGGGTATGCAACAGGCGCAGTCCGCGCAAGCGTCCCGGTCCATGACGGCCAGGAGGGAGTTCAGGTATGATGATTCCATGGGCATCGCCTACGATGACGATCCGTGGCTTGCCCTGTCGATCGATAAGCAGACCGATCTGCCGCCCCGTCTCTAAGCTGAGCATGCCCAGTTCCCGGGCTTGCTCCGGGGTGTATCCCTCAGCTGGTGGATAGCGTCGCTGGTATAAACGATTCAGCGCTTTGAGCTGGCTGGGCTTCAGGCCTGTTGTATTGCCTTGGATCTGGCTGGCTATGTCGGGACCTCTGTCGGGTGATGTCGTTGAAGGTGAAAATATGCCGGACCATTAGGGTTGAAAAGATCCCTTTGCGCATGTTCGAGCGTTTTCGATTTCCTGATAGTAATAATTCACTGACGAAACCAAGTGTTCCTTGGTCTGGAAAAGCAGTTCCTTCGCCGGCTTAACATCATCCTGCCGACAAGAATTTGCTGAGTTTTCGTACATTATTTGAAAATAATTACCAGCCAAGGAAAAGCAATAACATAATCGTACCTGACTTGGATTAATTCTGAGACGCTCCATCAACCTTGGCAAGATGCTGTGCGATCATGGCATCATAATTCGAAGTCAAGCGAAAAGTTCTCGCCGCAGTCTCTCGACGCAGGGCTAGGCTGACACGATAATGCTGAGATGCCAATTCACCCATTATGCGTGAATAAAATTCAGGATCAGGAACCACCAGGACGCTGTGAAAATTCTTCGCGGCGGCCCGGAGCATGGTCGGCCCGCCGATGTCGATCTGTTCGATACAATCCCGGATGTCCAGGTTTTGTTCAAGGGCGCCTGCAAAATTGTACAGGTTGACGCAGATCAGGTCCAGGGGCAACAGATTCCGTTCAGCGAGAGTCTGCAAGTGTGCGGGGTTGTCCTTGTCTGCCAGTAAAGGCCCATGAATATGCGGGTGCAGTGTTTTGACCCGCCCATCAAGGATTTCCGGAAACCCAGTAACCTCGCTCACTGCTCGGACTGGCAGGCCGGCTTCCAGCAAGATCTTCCTCGTTCCTCCCGTTGAAACAAGTTGTACTCCACCTTGATGCAAAAAAGTCGCGAAATCCCGCAAGCCAGTTTTATCCGTGACGCTGAGCAGCGCCTGTCTGATAGGTAATAATTGCATGCTTTTTTCTCTTTATGATGCGAAGTCAGCTTTACAGTCATCGGCAATACAGTCGATTGCCGATGACTGTAAAGCAAAGGGAGTAGTTATTTCGTCATGGGCGATGGCAGTACAAGTTAACTGCTTATTTCAGAAAGGCCTAGGAGTAAGTTGTCAACGTTACCTAGTTCTATCGTCTGATTCTGGTTGATATAGTACAATTTCTCTGCGTTAATTGCAACCGTCGCACCGGTTTTGGGGTAGCTGCGGTAATACATATCGTTGGTTTTTATGGTTGTTTGGGGTGATGGTGCAAAAAGGCTTGGAAACAGATGCTCAAGCCAAAGAAATAATATTGCCGATTTCTCTTCTTCGTCCGCAAAAAGCATAATAAGCCATTCATCCACATTCCCAAAGCTATGTTCTACTCCGTCTGAATCCATGTAATACAGCTCGTTATTGTCTGTTAACAGCTTTAGGCCGGACATTGGATAAGATTGATAAAATTTCCCTTCATTTTCCATTATTGGATGTGTGTTTAACGAGAATATTTCTGGAAAAAGCAGTTCGCTCCAGCAAAACAATAATTTTGCTTTTGCCCTGTTTTCTAAAGAAATAATTCTCTGATGAAGTGAATTTTCGATTTGTTGTGTTTCATCATATTTCGGTGGATTTATTGGGTGTGGACTTTTGTCCTGATCATTATTTTGCTCTATATAAATCACATATGGAATAGAGTGGGAAGTCTCTGAACCATCGGAAAATAAGGCTGTCATGGAGAAAGACGTCGTTCCGATAGGCGCAGTAATGACGCACTGCATTTCTTTTGAAAGATTGTGTGTCTCACAAATAGCTTCAGGATGATCATTGATGTACAAACGATAACCCAGAACCTGTCCCGATTCGGGAGGACTATAGTCCCACTCGACATGAAGAGTTACCGTGTCATTAGCGAAAATTGGAGAAATCGGCACTAGCAGCATAATCGCTGCTGCGAGAAATGAGAATATTGAATAATGATGAAGTTTGTCACGTTGTTTGCATCCCGCCGATGGTGAATGCGTTTGGACTTCTATTGTTGCGGGACGAATAAAAGGTTTCCATTTTAAAAAACTCATTTGATTCCCTATATCGCTTGATTATGCTTGCGGCTGGATTAACATCACATTGAAGAGTTATTAATAAATGTAACTTGTCTATCCACCTTGGGCTGATGTTCCGTGTACCGAGGCGTTTAAACCTCAGACAGTTTTTGGCGCATGAATGTCCAACGGTTCGATTTGTCCGTTCCATTTGCTGAGTTAAACATGAGTGCAAAGAACGACCTGAATGCAGTGGGTGTTTTTTCAAGGGAAATCGTAGTCGTTGGGACGCCATGACCAGGATCAGGCGCCCCAACGACACGCAGAGGAGCAAGGCTAGTTCGTGTGTTATTGAACCATCTCGAGCAGAAGTTCCTTGGCTGGGTCGTAGGTCGGGTCGATCTCCAGGCACTGTTCAAGCTGTTCTTTGGCCTGAGTGACTTTGCCTAGCTTGATCAGGACGCCTGCCAGGGTGAAGCGTATTTCAGCCTTGTCCGGGTTGAGTTCAAGAAAATTTTCCAAGGGTGAGATGAGCTTGTCCAGGCAGTCCAGGCTGTGGGCAACCTGGACCAGTCCGTAGAGGGCCACCAAGTTTTCGGGGTTGAGTTCCAAGGCCTGGGAAAAATGCTCATATGCATCGTTTATGACGCCGGTCTCCATTTCCACCAAAGCCATGCCTGCAAGAGATTTGTCTGTGGATTGAATTTCCGTTGCGCGTCTGTAGAGGCTGAGTGCATTCTCAAGGTGTCCACGTTGGACCGCGACTGTTGCCAAACCCAGATATGGATCAGGATGCGTTCCGTTGGAGTTGGCGGCTTTTTCATAATACTGCTCCGCCTTGTCCAGCTCGCCCATGAACAGATAGCACTCTCCAAGTTCTTTGTTGATTTCATAATCAAGATGGCTGGTCATGATGATATCTCCTCTGTGTAGATAAATGGGTTCTTCAGCAGTTGTTCCTGTCTGAAATCCGACTGTTTCCTTGTCGTCAGCATCTTTCATGCCAAGCATGGACTGCAACGATTGCCTCCTGGAGAGGCAAGATGTCGGCTGGGAACGTAACATTGGGATTCGGCAGGCGGGCCATAAGGCGCTGGTTGCGTAGTGAAGGCTAAAGCGCTGGGTGTTTTTTTTTTGGAACGGGAGTTGCTACTTCTGGACGAAAAACCCTTTAGAATAGTCTTGCAACCCAAGTGTCGCAGCCATGGCACGCTGGAAGAAAATGGAGGAAATACAACGTGAAAAGCCTGTTCGGTTCACATATTCATCTCCAGGCCAAGGTCCTGGATATGCGCCTTGAACGTCAAAATGTCGTCGCAGGGAATTTGGCGAACATCAAGACGCCGGGCTACAAGGCCCGCAGCCTGGAATTCGAGGAAGATCTGCAGCGAGCTTTGGGATTGGATGCACGGGGGAAGATGACCCGGACCAACGCAAGTCACATGCCGGCGGAATTCGACGCGAAAAATTTTTCCGCTGACTTCATAAAGGATCTCAAGCCGCGCGTAACGCAGGGCGAGGATGCCGTGGATCTGGACAAGGAGATGACAACAATGGCCAAGAACACGCTGCTCTATAATACGCTGATTACGACGTTGCAGAAGAACTTTGAAGGATTGAAGACAGTCATTACTGAAGGAGGTCGCTAATGGACTTCATGACCGCTCTGGATATCGGTGCTTCCGGATTGAGTGCCGAACGGACGCATTTGAACGTCATATCCATGAATCTGGCCAATGTGAACACGACTCGTACACCTGAAGGCGGTCCATACCGCAGAAAAAGCGTTGTCTTTCAGTCCACCCCCCTGGATTCCCCATTCACCAAGGCCATGCGCTCCGAACTTGAGCGGGAGGTGCAGGGCGTGAAAGTCAGTGGAGTCGTCACGGACCAGCGGCCCCTGAAAAGGGTTTATGATCCGGGCCACCCTGATGCGGATGGGCAGGGCTACGTCAGCCTGCCGGACATCAACGTGGTCGAGGAAATGGCGAACATGATGACGGCCTTGCGCACGTACGAGGCCAACGCCGCCACGGTTTCCTCGGCCAAGGCCATGTTCAACAAGGCTCTGGAACTGGGTAGATAACGAGTCGGCTGTCCATCGCCGCGAGATTTACATTCATGCATCTTTGGAGGAGTACATGGCCATTTCACCCATCGCCCTGAAAGCGTATGCTCAAGCGGCAAAGATGCCGCGCCCCGAAACCGTTCAGCCTCACACCGAGGCCAAATCATTTACCTCCACGCTTCAGGATTCCTTGCGCAACGTGAACAATCTTCGTCAGGAATCCGTCGGAATGATCGAATCCTTTGCCGCGGGTGAAAACCAGAACGTGCATGAGTTGATGATTGCCATGCAGAAGGCAAGTTTATCCATGAACATGACTTCCGCCGTACGCAACAAACTCATGGAAGCCTATAAGGAAGTGATGCGCATGCCCTTCTAAGTGAAGGTAAACGAACCTCCGACCTGAGCAGCGCCGTAGTGCTTTACGCACTCCCACTGCCTGACGGACCGGCCTCACCCTGATCGCCTTGTATGACAACTTCAACATTCTAAGCCCCCGAGCCGGAGAAAAGACCATGCCTCCCTTTCTGGAAAATTTGAAAGCCAAAGCGCTCCTCATCTGGAACGATTCCAGCGTCTCTCAACGCATCATGGTCGGAGGACTGGCGTTTTCCATGGTCCTTGTCTTCTTTCTTTTGTTGTACTGGATGGGACGTCCGGACTACGCCGTGCTTTATGATCGCTTGGCTCCGGAGGATGCCAACCGGGTGGTGAGTACGCTGCAAACCGCCAAAGAGCCGTTTCGTTTGACGGACAACGGCCAAACCATCCTTGTCCCGGTGGATCGGGTGCATGAATTGCGGTTGCGGATCGCCGGGGAAGGAGCATTGCGCGGATCGGGGCTTGGTTTTGAAATTTTTGACGACGTCAAGCTGGGTCAGACGGACTTCATCCAGCGCATCAATTATCAGCGAGCGCTGCAAGGTGAATTGTCCAGAACCATCAGCGAGTTTCCGGAAGTAGACAGCGCCAGAATCCATCTGGTCATTCCGCATCGCAGCCTGTTCATTGAAGAACAAAGCCCGCCCTCCGCCGCTGTGATATTGACCATGCGCCAGGGCGCTCGCCTGGAATCCCGGCAGGTTCAGAGCGTCGTCAATCTGGTGACCTCCGCAGTGGAAGGATTGACAGCGGATCACATTACCGTGTCGGACACCAGCGGCCGGGTGCTGTATCAGCCAAAGGCCTCGGATACGTTTGAAGGGCTGTCCAGCACGCAGTTGGAGTACAAGCTGCAACTGGAACAGACGCTGGAGCGCCGCATCGACCAGATGCTCATTCCGCTGTTCGGACATGGCCAGGTGATCGCCAAGGTGAATACGGATCTGGATTTCAGTCATCGCACCATCCGCAAGGAAATGTTTGATCCGGACAGCGCCGTGGTCCGCAGCGAGCAGAAAAGCGATGAAGCAAGTTCAGGGCAGTCCCACCTGGACGGCGGCGTGCCTGAACCGCAGTTTCGTGGCGAGGGCTTTGCGGGACACGGAACGCTCCAGGAGAGCACTCGCTCGTCCTCCACGATCAATTTCGAGATCGACCGCGAAGAGCAGCAGATCATCATGCCCATGGGGCAATTGCAGCGGCTCAGTGTTGCGGTTATCGTCGACGGCATTTATGAAGCGGCACCCGACGGTTCGGGCCATGTTTTCATTCCCCGTAGCGCGGAGGAGTTGCAGCGGATTGAGCAGTTGGTCCGCAACGCCATCGGATATGACGGAGCACGGGGGGACAGCGTGGAAGTCTCCAGCATTTCGTTCGGCGGCCCAGAGGTTCTTCCGGCACCGGGACTGGCGGACATCATCCTGGATTACGGTCGACAGTTCGGCAAGCCGATACTCAACTTTCTGTTGGTCCTGTTGTTCCTGCTCCTGGTGCTTCGACCGGTGGTTCTGGCCATGATCCGGCCCCGTGTCGCCGAACAGGACGATTCAGTGGTGGAAGGGCTGCCGAGCGGGGATATGCAACAGATGGCTCTGGAAGAGGCCGAAGCGTTGGAGAGCGAAACCGTTCTGGCCCAGCGGCGCATGGAGCAGCTGAAGCAGCAGACCGAAGAACTGTTGCAGAAGAACATGGAGCAAAGCATCAACGTGCTCAAGATCTGGTTGAAAGAGGAGAATGCCTGAAGTGGCTGAAAAAATATCCGGCACCCAAAAGACAGCCATCCTGCTTCTGGCCTTGGGCGACAAGTATGCCGTGGACGTGTTCAAGCACCTGGACCGGCGAGAGATCTCCCGGGTGAGCAAGGCCATGGTCGAAATGGATTCGGTTCCCAAGGAGATGGTTGAGAACGTCCTTAGGGAGTTCAACCAGATCCTGTCGCTGGGCGAGAATATGCTCGTGAGCAGTCCGGATCGGGTTCGGCGGATGTTGCAGGGGCTGGACAGCGATACGGCCAAATACGTCCTGGATTCGTTGGATCTGGACGCCGGTCCCGCGCCGTTCAAGTCTCTGGAGAACGTGAGTCCAAAAATGCTGGCCCAGATCCTGCGCAACGAACATCCCCAAACCCTGGCCCTGATTCTCGGGCACCTGGATTCGGAGCAGGCGGCGGGTCTGCTCCAGAGCATGCCCACGGCCGTACGTGCGGAGGTCCTGATCCGTCTGGCCAAACTGGAGGCTGTTCCAGAGGACATGCTGGTGGAAGTGGGCAGGATTCTGGAGCGACAATTGATTGCCATGGGAGGCCGCGAGGGCAAGAAGGTCGGGGGAATTCCCGCGGTTGCGGAGATTCTCAATGCCGTGGACCGTAGCACGGAAGAAGAGGTGCTCTCGGACATCGAGGAAGAGTCCACCCAGTTGGCCGAAGATATCCGTCAGCTGATGTTCGTGTTCGAGGACATCAAGCAGCTGGACGATCGCAGCATTCGCGAATTGCTCAAGGAAGTCAGCAACGACGAACTTACCCTGGCCTTGAAGGGCGCCAGCGAGGACCTTCGGGACAAGTTCTACTCCAACCTTTCGGAACGCGCCGCGACCATGATCAAGGAAGATCTGGAGATCATGGGGCCGGTCAAGCTTTCGGAAGTGGAAGCGGCGCAGATGAACGTGGTCAAGGTCGTTCGCAGGTTGGAGGCGGAAGGTCGGATCATCATCACGGGCAAGGGAGGCGGGGATGTCCTTCTCTAGTGCCCCGGGCGCCGATCAAAAGCCGGAAGGCAGGATCATCATCGGTCCGCGCTCCGTGGGTCTGGCTGAGCTGACCTTGAACAGCGGGCGCCAGGAAGCCTGGAACTTGGAAGCCGAGGAGGAGTATCTGTCTCGTGTGCGAATTCGAGCCCAGGACATGGCCAGGGAGATTCTGGCCCAGGCAATGGCCGAAGCGGAGCAAGTCCGTGCTCAGGCCCATGAGGAAGGGTATCATGCTGGCCAGGCCCAGGCGGATGCTGAACTCATGGTGGCCCGGGAACAGGCCGCGGACCAGTGTGCCGCCATTTTGAACGCAATTCAGGAGCAGGGCAAAAAGGTGTGGCGGACGCACCGCGCGGACTTGATTTCACTATTGCATATCATGGTGGAAAAGACCATTGCCGTGGAATTGGAGGCGCATCGCCAGGAGAGCCTTGCCGTTCTCCTGGATCAGGCCGTGGACATGATCGACTCGAAGCGTAAGATGGTCTTTTCAGTGCACCCTCGGGATCGCGAACTGATTGAGGCGATGCTGCGTCAAACCCGAAACGGGGGTGATCAGCTGGACAACTGGAAGATCAAGGAGGATCCGCGGATCGAACAAGGCGGACTGATTCTGGAATGCGATCACGGCATGGTGGACAACACCATTGCATCACGCAGGGCCGGTTTGGAGGACATTATCGCGCAACTGACTCTTGAGGAAAGCAACTGATGGGTCTGTCTCCGCAGAATTGCATCAATGTGCTCCGGGAGACGGATCCGGTCCAAACCTACGGCAAGGTGTCCAAGGTGGTCGGACTGCTGGTCGAGGGCCGGGGCATGAAGGCTTCCCTGGGATCTTTTTGCCGCCTGCTGTCCGATGACGGCAAGGAAGACATCCCGGCGGAAGTTGTGGGTTTTCGTAATGGTTCCGTGCTGTTCATGCCGTACGGCGAGATGCGGGGCATCCGGCCAGGTAGCTTGATCCAGAACTCCAACACGCCGCCGTTGTTTCCCGTGGGCGACCAGATGCTCGGCCGCGTGGTGGATGCCTTTGGCCGACCCATGGATGCCGGTCCCCCTTTGCGCGCATCCCAGTATTACCCGTTGCATGCCAATCCCTTGAATCCCTTGAAACGGCCCCGGATCATGGCGCCGTTGGATACCGGCATCCGGGCCATCAACGGCCTGCTGACTCTGGGCAAAGGACAGCGGGTGGGAATCATGGCCGGTTCCGGCGTGGGCAAGAGCACCCTGATGGGCATGCTGGCCCGGTATACGAAGGCGGACATCAACGTGATCGCCCTGGTGGGCGAACGCGGGCGAGAGGTGCTGGACTTCATGGAAAAGGATCTGGGACCGGAAGGTTTGGCCAGGTCCATTCTCATTGTGGCCACTTCGGAACAGGGCCCGCTGGTCCGGATGCGCGCCGCCTTCGCCGCAACGGCCGTAGCCGAATATTTCCGGGACAAAGGCAAGGACGTGATCCTGATGATGGATTCCGTAACCCGTTTCGCCATGGCAGCCCGGGAAGTGGGACTGGCTGCCGGCGAACCGCCCACCACCCGCGGATACACGCCCACGGTTTTCGCCATGCTGCCACGGCTGCTGGAGCGGGCTGGAAACAGCGAAAAAGGCAGCATTACCGGAATTTACACTGTCCTTGTGGAGGGTGACGATTTTTCCGAGCCTGTGGCGGATTCCGTCCGCTCCATTCTGGACGGGCACATTGTACTGACCCGGGAACTGGCTGATCAGGGCCATTACCCGGCCGTGGACGTGCTCAAGAGCGTCAGCCGGCTGCGGGCCGACGTCTCGCCGCCGGACATCATCCGGTCCGGTCAGGAATTCGTCCGCACCCTGGCCACTTTCAAAAAGGTCGAGGACATGGTGAATATCGGCGCATACGCCAAGGGGAGCAGTCAGGAAATTGACTTGGCGTTGCAGCGCATCGGCCCTATTCAGAATTATCTGCGCCAACAGGTTGATGAATGCCAATCCCTTGAGGAAAGCTATACAGCCTTGCACGCATTGCTGGAGAGAACTGCCGGAAAGTGACGTCTTCGGTGGCGTTCTCGACGCTTGCGGATTTTCTTCTTACAAGGCCAATCTTGATTCAAGAAACAGCACCCCACTCTACAGCAAGACCTTCCCACGGGTGAGGCCAGCCTTTGGCCTGGCTATCCCTTCTGGAGTGATTACTCTGCAACTCCTCAGCACTACGCTATTCCGGCTTCCGCCGGAATGGCTTATAGTAACATTTCCAAGGCAGTAATGCTAAGCCGGTGTTCAGGTTTCTTCCCGGATAATGGCGGCGGAAGATGCATTTTCATCAGATTTCAGGGGAGGTGGAAGATGCAAAAATTCTTTTTTCCTCTGCTGATGGGAACACTCATTCTAGCGGGGTGTTCCCAGGCTGTTTCTTCTTCCTTATTGCGGATGGCGGATCAGGATCTCTCCTTTGCCCAGTTGATGCGTCATCCCCAGGCGCACAGAGGGAAAGTCGTTGTTCTTGGTGGAGTTGTCGTCCTGGCCGATGAGAGAGAAAACGGGACGTTGCTGACCATTGAACAGACCGGCATGGGCAACAGCAGACCCGGGAATCTGGAGGCATCCGCAGGACGTTTTCTTGCCTTTGATGATGGATCGTCAGCTCCGAGCCGGTTCGTCCATGGAACCAAGGTCACCGTGGCCGGCCGGGTGGAGGGGGAAGAGCAGAGATATCCTTATCTTGTCGTCTTGGAAATCCATCGATGGGAGGAGCGACCCGAGGCGCGCTTTGATCCAACACCCGAAGAACCTTTAAATTTCAGGGATGGTTACGGGAGGAGGATGCCCAGGCTTTTTCCCGAGAGGAATTATCCGTTCAATCCTTGAGTAGCCGTGGCAGACGCATTATCCAGCAGATTAAATCTCTGTTCAGAACAACCTGCTCAATGCCCAAGCAACCTTGATCCACCGGACAACCCTCGTTTCTTCGGAGAGGGAGCAGGCGGATCATGACGCTTGCGAGGTGACCGCGTCGATTTGCGAGGCTTCCAGCCCCTGGCCGTCATACACGCCGCTTTGCAGGGATTTCAATGCGCCCTTGTCTATTCCGCGGCCCAGATCTCTTGCCGTCTCTTCAAGAAATACCCGTTGGGCTCTGCGCGAGGAGCCGCGTAGAATGGTGGTGGCGATCAGCATGCGCAGCAACGTCTTTTTGCCAGTCTTGCCCAGCTTGCTTTCGTTCAGAACGCCCTCACGCCATTCTCCCCTGACCTCCCCCTTGTCCAGCTTCCATCTCTCAAGGAGCTGCCCCAGCAGCAGGACATAGTTCGGGTGTGCATCCTGGCTGCGGACCACGCTCTCGGCGACGGCCATATACAGCACTTCTTTCTGGGACTGGTCCAGTGATTCTCCATCTTCCTTGGTAATGGCTTCGAGGTCGCGGATGGCCACGGGACCGGCGATCCGGATGCGTGCCTGACGCAGTATCCAGTAGGTGATCAAGGCATTCCAGAAGGCGAAGACTCCGATTGCGGCGAAGGGGATAAGGGATCTCAGGGCGGCCCGAGCAAGAACGCGGCGTAGGATCACCCTTAGGACCATGCTGGTCGCTCCGACCTTGAGCCGGTAGAAAATCGTGTACATGAGCAGCTTCCATCGCGGCAGCCTGGAATAGGGATCGACGCCGTGGAACGCGGCTCTGGGATTCGGCATGTCCAACGCGGCTCGAGACAAGCCCAGGACCATCATCCTTTCCACGTCGTCGCGGTCGATGTCCAGGCCGGCTTGGGTGGCAACGCGGCCGACGGTTCGAAAAATTCGCCAGTAAAGAATGATGATCTCTGCTCCGCTGATCACCAGCCCCAGGGCGGAGAAGATAACCCAGTACAGCCATCCCTGGTCTTCCCCGAACCATTCCTCGAGTCCCATTTCGGTTACACCGAAGAGCATTCCGGAGACCGCTCCAAGGATGGACGCCTGGATGATCGTGCTCCGCTCGATCTTCCGGATTTTGTGCAGAATCTCTTTGGGCCAATGGCTCAGTGCGGGCTGATCCGCTCGGGAATGCCTGCGCATCCAGCGCAGGCCCCAGCGTTCAAAGATGTTCAGGGTGTCCGTATGCGGCGCCGCTGGACGCATTCCGTTCTACTCCTTGCTTATTTGGTCTTATGTTCATGAAAAAATAAGCATGCCTTGATTCATCCGCAAGCTGCCGCAAGAGCCGGCCATGCCAAAATGGCTGAGCATTTACGTCTTGCTTTCCGTTTCAACCCGCTCGATCTCTTCCCGCTCCAGTTCGCTTTTTTCCTGTTCCCGGACCACTTCCTTGGAAGCCTGGGATTCGGAAGTATACTGAATTTCCTGTTTTTCCCGAGTTTCTCCGGGTGAGGAGAGAAGCGGGGGAGACGGCCGGTGATCCTTGGACTCTCTGATGACGCGTATCGGTGGGGCAAAGCCTTTCTTGTCCTCCCCGAACCAGATGGTTTGATGGGGGAAGGGTATTTCAATGCCGCGTTCGTCAAAAATCCGTTTCATTTTTTGCAAAAACGCCCGCCGGATCGTGAACTGACGGCTGGGCATCGTCTTGAGCCGTACCCGGATTTCCACGGCCGAATCGCTGAGATTATTGAGTCCGAACACTTCCAGGTCTTCCAGGATATCAGGTCCCCAGACCGGGTCCTGACGCAATTCCGCTGCCACGTCCTGCAGGGCCTGGACAACTTCACCGTAGTCTTCCCTGTACGCCACCCCGGCATCGATCAGGGCGTAACCGTAGCCGCGGTTGAAATTGCGGATCGCGCTGACCTCCCCGAAAGGAATAATATTCACGGTTCCGGCCAGATCCCGCAGGGTCACCGTTCGAATAGTGAGATGCTCGACCGTGCCGGAGTGGCCGCCTGCCTCGACCCAGTCCCCCACGGCAATGGAATCTTCCAGCAGGATGAAGGCCCCGGAGATCACATCCCGGACCAGGGTCTGGGCGCCGAATCCGACCGCCAGGCCGATTACTCCCGCGCCGGCCAGCAAGGGCGCAATATTGAAACCAAGGTGCGCCAGTACGCTCATGCCGGCAATGATTACCAGAACGATCCAGAAGACATTGCTGAGCATGGGCAGCAGGGTCAACGCGCGGGTACTGCTTTTTCTGTCCGCCGCATTCCGACGTTCCTTGTCCAGGGAAATTTCGATCCTGGCGCTGATGAGTTCCCAGAGCAGGAATGTTCCGGCGATGATCAGGCAAATGAACAGCAGACTGGATATGATCGCCGAGCCCTGAGGCGACAGCAGCCAGTTGAAGGCCCCCATCCCCCAGATCTGCATGATGGAGAAAAAGGCAACAATGTAGAGCAATATGTTGATTGTATGTCTGAACAGCGGCAGATACCGGTTGGCCCTGGCTTCCAGTAGGGGGTGATCCTCCTTGAGTTCATCGCTGATCTTGAAAAGCCGATTGATGCCGCGTCGGCTCATGCGGTCGAGAAATGCAGTCAGAGCAACAATCGCCATGGTCATGATCACTGCTCTGACGACAAAATAGGCGCCGCCTTCGACCTCCAGAACCCATGTTCCGTAAATACCCACGACAATCATCACGGCCAGGATATGCCAGAATTCCGCCAGGCGACGGCGCAAGGCATCCGCCACCTGGTGCTGACGAACAATGGGATCGTTGGCCTCGGATGCGGAGGAGGCTTCCTGATCAGGAAAGGATTGGCCGCGGCGCAGCCACGACGCAACGTCAGCTCTGTTCTGGAGGATAAAAATGATCACCATGAGCGTAATTATCAGGCCGAGCATTTTGAGCAGAAAATGATGCAGGCTGGCAGGAATGCCGAGAATGAGCGCGGCTTCAAGAAGGAAGTAGCCATAGACGCCTATTCTGACGACTCTGCGCATCCAGATGTAAAAATAGCGCCGTGACTCGCTGCGCATCGGCAGAATGCTCAAAGAGGGAACTCCTGGTACCAGCACCAGTCGGGTGAATGTCAGGATGACACGCACCAGAACGCTGGAATTGACCAGGGTCAAAGCAACCAGTCTGGTGACGACCCGCGGATCCAGGAGAGTCAGCACGCCATAGGCAGCAAGACCAAAGGCAATGATCGGTATCAGGTCCAGCAGGGATCTCCCAAACAGCAGCAGGGTCCTGAACCATTGCCTGTCCTCTTTACGGTCTTCAAGAGCCTTGCGCATTCCGCCAAGGAGCCGCGAAACAAGGACCTGGGCCAGCCAGCCCACGAGAAGAACCAGGATGATCTTCCCGGTCATTTCACCCCACGTTCTCAGCACGGCCGGATCCTGAGCCTGCACGGCCAGTTCGCGAAGCAACGAAGGTATTTCGAGAAACTTGTCCGCGCTCGCGGCGAACTGGCGATTCACGTTCCGCATGGATTCCGACACTGAGGAAAGCAGATGCGCGACAAGGCCTTCGGGTTCGGATACCTGGGAGGCAGGGTCAGCCGCCTGGGCAGCGAGAAGAAGACGCAGATTCTCCTTCAATTGGTTCAATTGTTCAGGGTTTTCCAGGTCTCGCAAAAGTCGTTCAATGCCGGCCTGGGTCATGTCGGGCTGTGTCGCGCTGGAGGTTGCACCCCCGAACTGTTCGAGGATTGACGTCTGCTGCGCATGCGAAGAGACAGAAGCAAAAACGATCATCAATGAACTCAGAAAGAACGCTATCATAAATCCTGCGTGGTGGAATTGGCGGGACATGAATTCTCCTTGGAAGATATTGGAAATATCGAGAGGCGATATCAAGATCCGGGAGTCAGGAATTTTGCCTTTTGCTTGATAATGTTGTCAAAGTCACTCATCCGAAACTCGGAAGGCTCAATGTTGCTGCTCGAGGTGATGGATTGCTCCGACACATGGTTCCCGGGATTGATGGAAAATTCCTGTACGGCGCGAGTGCCGTTTCGGCAGAATCAGTTCTTGCGGATGGGCGCTCTTGAAGGTAGCAAAAGGGATCGCGACAGGATTCGGACAGGAGGCAGCGGATGGAGCATGAAGACGTCAAGAAGTTGGAGGACATTCCCAATGTCGGGCGGATCATCGCTGAAAAGCTGCGCCGTGTCGGCATTGATCAGCCCGGCGATCTTGTCGGCCAGGACCCGTATGCGCTTTTCGACCGGTTGGGTGTGCGGACAGGAACAAAACATGACCCCTGCCTGCTCGACGTCTTCATCTCCGCGGTCCGCTACATGGAGGGGGCGCCGAGAACGCCATGGTGGAGCTATACCCGGGAGCGCAAGAAGACGCTTCAGGGAAGAACTGCTTTCGAATCAGGAGGCGGGCGTGAGTGAAAAGCCGCGGCTCTACGCCGACCTGGCATGGCTTTGGCCCATGTGGGGGGACCACAGGGATGAGTATGCACGGTACAGCGCTCATATAACCCGACTCATACGTCAGTATGCGCGGCGACCCGTTGCGTCATTGCTGGACATCAGTTGCGGCGGAGGCAAGAATGTTTTCAATCTGAAACACGCATTTCAGGTCACCGGACTGGATTTGAGTCCGGTGATGCTCAATCTCGCCTCCTCGCTCAACCCGGAATGCGAATTCATCATCGGAGACATGCGCACCTTTTCGCTGGACCGAAAATTTGACGCAGTAGTCATGGATGACGGAATTTCCTACATGCTGAACCGGACGGATCTGGCCGAAGCTATGGGAAATGCATTTTCCCACCTGGAGCCCGGCGGTGTCCTGATCGCCACTCCGGACGTCACCACCGAAACATTCCGTCAAAATCTGACGACCTGCACTCCGGGCGTACGTGAATACCAACCGGAAGGCGTTGACGTGGTCTTTGTTCAAAATGTCTATGATCCTGACCCGCGCGACGAACAGTACGAATCGACGATGATCTACCTGATCCGGGAGCATGGCCGGTTACGGGTGGAGACGGATCGGCACGTACTCGGAATTTTTTCCCGGAATGTTTGGATGCAGGTGCTGATCGACGTCGGCTTCGAGGTGCACTGCGAAGCCTTCACCGACGGAGAGAACGAGTATATTATGTTCGCCTGCGTCAAGAAGAGCGATGCAACCTGCTGAAAAGGGCAATAAATCCTCGCTGCACATGCATCTGCACTGTCGTCCGGCAAAAGATCAGGACATTGCCGTCATCTGCGGTTTTCCGCGGAATGCAACGGAGTTGTTCTTTATGTTTCCCAAGGCTACGTTCCCGCTGACTCCTGGCCAGCTGGCGGCGGCCATTGCCTCCCGATCGGATTCGACAGTGGCGGAGCTTGACGGCAAAGCGGCGGCCTTTGCCAATTTTTATCGCTGGGAGACCGGAGGCAATTGCGCCATCGGCAATGTGGCGGTTGCGCCGGAGGTCCGCGGCCGAGGCGTGGGTCTTTTTTGATTCAGGAAATGATCGACCTGGCCGTGTCCAGACACCGGGCCACTGAGGTACATATCTCGTGTTTCAATGCCAACGTTATCGGCATGCTGCTTTACGCCAAGCTGGGGTTTCAGCCGTTTGCCGTTGAAGAACGTCGCGACGAGGCAGGCCGCAGAGCGGCGCTGATCCATTTCCGCCTGCCGATCCGGACGGATTCATGATCCGGCTGGACAGTGTTCGGCGGACAATCCCTGAAACCAGGAGGGACCATGGCATCTTCACGACAAATTTCAAAAATTGATTCGGAAGAACCCTCGCTTCGTTTGGCGGTGCTCATTGACGCAGACAACGCGCAGGCTGCCGTAATCGAGGAACTGCTCGCGGAAATCGCCCGGTTCGGTGAAGCGACCGTAAAACGCATCTACGGCGACTTCACCGCGCCGACAAGTTCGTCCTGGAAGAAGGTCCTGCAGCGCTACGCCATCAAGCCGGTCCAGCAATTCGCCTATTCCACTGGGAAGAACGCCACGGACAGCACGCTGATCATCGATGCCATGGATTTGTTGTATACCCGGAAATTCGATGGTTTTTGCCTGATCACCAGCGACAGCGATTTTACCGGATTGGCCATGCGCATCCGTGAAGAAGGCCTGACGGTGCTCGGTTTTGGCGGAAAAAAGACACCGGATGCCTTTCGAAATGCCTGCCATAAGTTCATTTTCACCGAAGTCCTGCGTCCGTCCGGGGAACAGAGCAAGACAAAATCCAAAACGGAAAATGGTCCCAGCCACGCGCAGCAACTGCCTCCGGAGCCTGCGGAGCCAAAACATGCTTTCCCGCAAAAGTTTCTGCTGACCGCTCTGGATCAATCCACCGACGATTCAGGCTGGGCGCACCTGGCCACCTTTGGCAATTACCTCACCAAGCTGCAGCCGGATTTCGACCCCAGGCTTTTCGGGTACAAGAAACTTTCCGAACTCGTGAAAGCCAAGACGGATCTTTTCGTAACCGAAGAAAGGGAGTCGCCGGGATCAGGGCAGAAGGTTCTGTATTTGCGTGCGAAATAACATTGCATCGACTCTTTTGAGACAATGCAACGCTGAAGCTTGAACCACGGGGTGCACGGGGAGCACGGAGAGAGAGTTTTTGTCACTATTCACCAATGGCCCCGGTTCAGATGGTGGAAACTCTGGGGGCGCCGCACCCAGTGCGGCACGTAACTTTCGCCGAAAGAAACGCATCTGCCGGGATTCGTCAGTCCCAGGTTCAAGCTCAGACTTGTCCAATGTCCAAGGATTTGAGCTGGGTATTAATCTGGTCGTCCCATGATAAGACGTGCCGCACCAGGGTGCGTCGCTCCCAGGGGAAGAGGTGCGGTCCGGAGTACAATTGTGGCATGCACCGACATGTGAGTGGATCGAATTTTTTAGCTTATGAAGCGAACCCATACAGATAACCAAATTGCCTCCGGAGTTGTAATCGCCGGAACCCGGAGCGGGTGCGGCAAGACCTTGGCAACGCTGGGACTGGCCACTGTGTTGCGGGAACGGGGGTTGTGCGTCCAGGGATACAAGGTGGGACCGGATTTCATCGATCCCTCCCACCTGTCCGCGATCTGCGACCGTCCCGCGCACAATCTGGACGGATGGATGCTGAGCCGGGAGAGAGTATTGGAGATCTTTCACCGTTATGCAGTGGAAGTGGATTTCTGCCTGGTGGAAGGAGTGATGGGCCTGTATGACGGAGCTTCCGGAGCGGAGGAAACCGGTTCCACGGCCCAGATGGCCAAATGGCTGGGGTTGCCCGTGCTTCTGGTCGTGGATGCCCGCTCCCAGGGGCGTTCAGCCGCGGCCCTGGTTCAGGGGTTTCGGGACTTCGATCCGGAACTGCATCTGGCCGGGGTGATCTTCACCCAGGTCGGGGGGCCAAGGCATGAAGCCATGCTGCGTGAAGCCATGGCCTCCCACCTCCCGGAACTGCCCTGCCTGGGTTGTTTGCCTCGTCGCTCGGACTTGGAACTTGCCTCCCGGCACTTGGGCCTGCACATGGCCGAAGACTTGGGGTGGGATGCGTCGCGGCGGCGATTTCTGGCCGACTGGGTCGAACAGGGGCTGGACATGGAGTTGCTGCACCGGATTTCACGGCAATCCGCTGCGATATTGAAATCCGTTCCGAGTCTGGACACGGATAATGAACAAGGCGGAAGGGTTCGCCTGGGAGTAGCCAGGGATAGGGCCTTTTGTTTCTATTATCAGGAAAATCTGCGCCTTCTGGAGAATGCCGGGGCGGAACTCGTCTTTTTTTCGCCGCTTACGGATGGCGCATTGCCCGACAATGTGCAAGGCCTTTTTTTCGGGGGCGGATATCCGGAGTTGCATGCCGCTGAATTGACGCAAAACCACGCCATGCGGGCTGCCGTGGCCGCGGCAGCCGAGGCCGGAATGCCCGTCTATGCCGAGTGCGGCGGCATGCAGTACTTGCTGGCCGAGCTGGAAGACGTTGGCGGTGCTGTTTTTCCCATGGTCGGCCTTTTTCCGGCCCGCTCAAAAATGCATTCCCGGTTTCAGGCGTTGGGCTATCGAAAGGTTGAGCTCCGTTTTGCGGGCCTGCTCGGTCCGGCCGGAACGGTCCTGCGGGGCCACGAGTTTCATTATTCCGCTCTCGACGTTCCCCAGGCGGACGAAGTATCCGCCGTCTACCGGATCACGGACAGCCGGGGCCGGGAGTTCCTGGAGGGCTTTCAGCGTACCAATGTGCTGGCCTCCTACATTCATCTGCACTTCGGTTCCCATCCTCCGGCCGCGGCCTCCTTTGTCCGCGCCTGCGCAAACTGGGCGGCAACCGCTTCACAAGGATCTTGACCATGCCTGTCCCCGTGATACCCTTGAACGCCGCCGGATTGGATATCGAAAACGAGTCCATGCGCATTATTGATGCCGAGGTGCCCGAGCCCCGTCCATTCGACGAGACCCAGTGGCCCGTGGTTCGCCGGATGATCCATGCCAGCGCGGATTTCGAACTTATGGATCTGGTTCGGTTCCATCCCCTGGCCGTGGCCGCGGCACTGAAAGCGCTCCAAAGCGGATGCGCGGTGATCACGGATACGCGCATGGCCTTGGCCGGACTTTCAGCCCGGCTCTACGATCCCCTCGGATGCCAGAGGTATTGCCTGATCAACGATCCCCGGACCCTGGAGCGAGCCAATGTCTCGGGCAGCACCCGGGCCGCGGCAGCCGTGGACGTGGCCGCGGCGGAGCACCGCGACGCGATCTGGGTGGTGGGCAACGCGCCCACGGCGTTGCTGCGGCTGTTGGAGCTGGTGGATGCAGGCCGGGTCGTCCCGGCCCTGGTCATCGGCATGCCCGTGGGCTTTGTCCAGGCCGCGGAATCCAAGCAGGCGCTGCTGGAGAACGAGAGTATCGCGTCCATTCTTGTCCGTGGCCGCAAAGGAGGCTCGGCCCTGGCCGCTGCCGCTCTGAACGCTCTGGCCGGGATGGCTCTGCAGGCCGCAACCAAGCCTGATCCGGAGGATGCGTGATGGTCTTGAAGAAACGTTTATCGGTTTTGCGATAAGATGAACCGACGGGGCAAGGTCCGCATCGGCTTCACCACCGGTTCAGCGGCGGTTGCCGCGGCAAAGGCCGGGCTGCTTTTTTTAGCTGCAGGAAAAAGGAACCATCGGATCGGCATTCCTTGTCCGGACGGACATGTGCGGCTGATCATCCCGGTCGAGCACTTGGAACCGGAACCGGACGGCTCGGCAGGGCCGGCGGTGCGCGTCACTGTCCGCAAACGGGCCGGTGACGATCCGGACGCCACGCACAACGCCGCCATCGTGGTTCGCGTCCGAATGGAGGCGGCGGCATATCCGGAGGTTGTTATCCAGGGGGGAAAGGGCGTTGGCACGGTCACTCGTCCGGGGCTGCCCGTGCCGGTGGGTGAGGCGGCCATCAATCCCGGACCGCGGCGGCAAATGCAACGCGCGTTGCTGGAGACGCTGGAACGTCTTGACCTGACCGCCCGGGTCCATGTTCTGGTGGAGGTCCCGGAGGGACTTGTCCTGGCGGAAAAAACCCTCAATCCAAGATTGGGCATACTCGGCGGCATTTCCATTCTGGGTACCCGGGGCACGGTGAAGGCGTTCAGCCACGCGGCGTGGAAGGATACGATCCGTCAGTGTCTGGACGTGGCTCTGGCTGAACAGCTGGACGCTGTTGCTCTGAGTACCGGCGGCCGGGGGCAGCGTTTTCTGGAAGCCGTCCTGCCGGAACTTCCCGGAGCAGCCTTCATCCAGGTCGGAGACCATCCGGGCTTCGCCCTGCGTCAGGCTTCCCAGCGGGGCATGAGCCGCCTGGTCTGGGGAGGATTCTGGGGCAAGCTTGTCAAAATGGCCCAGGGCCGTCCACAGACCCATGCCCGCCTGTTCCCGGTGGATCTTAACGCGCTTGCCGAACTGGCGCTTCGGGTAGGCGTGGAACGGGACCTGGCCGCATCCATTGCCGAGGCGAACACGGCACGGCATGCCCTTGACCTGTTGCGAGCCTCCAGCTGCTGCGAGCAGGCTGTCCGCAGGGTTCTGGAAGCGGCCTGCCGCCATTGTCGTTGCTGGGCACGGGGGACAATGGATCTGGAATTGATTTTGCTGGATTATGACGGTTGCGTGATACAACGTGTTCAGTGCCCGAAGGGCATTGGTAATTCAAGAAAACCTTAGACTTTGAGGATGGTCCGCATGGGAAAGATTATCGCCGTTTGCACCAGCCCTAAAAAGGGGCAACGCAAGAAAAATATCAATCAGGGGATGCTGGTGGCGGAACACGGGCTGCAGGACGATGCCCATGCCGGGCCGTGGCACCGCCAGGTCAGCCTGTTGGCCATGGAAAGCATCAAGAAGATGCAGGACGCAGGGTTAAAGGTGGGGCCGGGCGACTTTGCCGAGAACCTGACCACCGAGGGCATTGACTTGCCTGTTCTGCCCCTGGGCACGAAGCTGCGCATCGGCGAGACGGCCGTGGGAGAGGTGACCCAGATCGGCAAGGAATGCCATACCCGGTGCGCCATATTTCACCAAGCCGGCGACTGCGTGATGCCCAAGGAGGGCATTTTCATCCGGGTGCTCTTAGGCGGTCCGGTGCAGGTCGGGGACGCAGTGGAGGTGATACCGTAGGGGCGATCCCTGTTATTGCCTTTTGCCGACACCCCTCAGGCTCGTCCTTCGCAAAGCTATGCTGCCGGCGGCGCCATGCCGCGAAACTTGATGCAGAGCATGGTGATGTCGTCGGACTGATCCGCTTCTGCCACATGCAGGGCCAGGTCGGTCTGAACGTGCCGGATTGCGGCGGTTGCGTCGCGTTCCGGAAGTGTCTCCATGGTGGCCAGCAGCCTTTCGTCGGAGTACAGCTCCTTCCTGATGTTCATGGCCTCGGTGATGCCGTCGGTGTAGAGAAACAACAATTCATCGGGAGCCAGATTCGTTTCCAGCGGACTATAGGGCAGATCCTCCATGGCGCCGACCATGGGACCGCTGCGGCCTTCCAGGAAACGAGCCTTGCCGTCCCGGTCCACAATGACCGGCTGATTGTGTCCGCCGTTGGAATACCGCAACTCACCCGTGCGGACGTCGAGGACTCCGATGAACAAGGTCACGAACATGGAGTTGGGGTTGTTGGGCGCCAGGTTATTGTTCATGGTTTCCATGATCCGGGCCGGGTTCAATTCTTCGACCGCGGCGATCCGGAACAGGGTCCGGCTGACGGCCATGAACAGCGCCGCGGGAACGCCCTTGTCCGAGACATCGCCCACGGCAAAGCAGAAGTGATGTTCGTCGATGAAGAAAAAGTCGTAGAGATCTCCCCCGACTTCCCGGGCCGGTTCCAGCACGGCGTACAGGTCGAACTCGGGACGCTCGGGATAAGGCGGAAACGTTTTGGGGATCAGGCCGAGCTGAATTTCCCGGGCCACGCTGAGTTCGGTTTCCATGCGCTCGTTGAGCGCCGTGGTTTCGAGCAAAGAGCGGACATTGTCCCGCAGGGAGTGGTCCATGAAGATCAGGGCTTCGGCGAGCCTGCCAACCTCGTCCTTGTTCTGGCGCGGCAGGTGATCAATGGCCGTGCTGCGCGGATCGGCAGAGGTGAAGTCCGTCTCGGGCATGGATTTGGCGTAATCCGTCAAGGCGTTCAGGGGCCTGGTCAGCCGGATGGCCAGCAGCAGCCCCAGGGCCAGGCTGGCCAGAAGCACGCCGGCGATGATCAGGCTCAGGCGCGAAACCAGATCCCGGGCCGGGGCGCTGATCTCATCGACAAAACCCATGGCGGCCACATACCAGCCCAGGGTCCTGAAGTACCCGCTAAACGCTTCTATTTCGCGGAGCTGCATATCCTCCTCAGTCCGGAGCACGATGCGGATCGAAGCCCGTTCCCTGCTCTGAGCCGCGGCCTTGAGTTCTTCCAGGATGAGGCCGCCAGTCAGTTCGTTGATCGCACCTTCAAGATTCAGGGCCTCATATGCCGGCTGAATGAGCATCTCGCCCTGGGCGTTGAAAAGCGCTATTGAGCCGGATTTGGCGATGCGGATCTTGCTGAAGTTGACCCGCAAATTGTTTATCAACTCCTCCAGCTTGCGTTCACCCTCCCGTTCCAGTTCTTCGATGTCCACGGCTGCCCCGATGATCCAGTCCGTGAGCGGGTAATGAACGAACCACCCGAATTTCTTGACCGGATGGGCGTGGTCGGTCCAGGGCCAGAAAAAGGTGGCCGAAGCATGGCCTTGCCGCCGGACTTCCTCCTCCACGGCCCTGGCCAGGGGCAGGCCCTTGATGTCCTGGATCTGGTTCAGATTGGAACCTCGGGCTTCCTTGTGCGGGTGGGCCAAAAGCACGCCCTGAAGATCAAAGACCAGAAGCTCGGTTCCTTCCACAAAGGTGGGAGCGCTTAACCAGTCCAGGGCACGCTGCATGGCATCTTGCCCGGCTTTCTCGGCTGGCGGGGCAGCGGCAAATATCTCGTCCAAACCGGTATGGGCCATCATGGTCATGCCCTGCAGCGTGCGGCGATGCGCATTCACCGCATCCATTCGGCTGCGCAACAAGTCCCGATATCCGCTCTGGATGTTCAGCTCCACCAGCTCCAAAACGTTGCGGGCGCTGCGCTGTTCGGCGTCGAACATGGCTTCTTCCACGTCCCGGTGCGTGAAGTACAGTACGAGAACAGCCACCAGGGCGAGAATTACGCATACCAGAAAAAATATTTTGGTCTTCAATGAATGGAACAAATCTTTCTCCCTTGATGGCTTCAGTACAAAAAATGAAAAAAAATGCGCTGCCATGCATGGCCTAATCTATCTGTCGAATATCAGGCTATTCTTCTTTGTGAGCATTTTTGAAGAGAATATTTTTGCGCACAGGCAAGCATGGAAAAGGAGCCAGATCATCGCCGATGAAATCCATGGGCCTGGGAGGATGCAGAAGTTCCTGATCGGCAGGCGCGTTCTGGAGTAGAGCTGGCGAGACGTACAGTCGTTCCAGGCTTCGGGTGTTTTGGATGCGGGAAATGCGCAGTTCGCCCGGCGGGATTGCGCCCAAGGTGTGAATGGCGGCGGCCAGGGCCAGGCGGTCCGAGGGCAGGTGCAGGGGCAGGGCGGCCTTTTCCGGGCTGAGGCCGGTCAGGGCGTTGATCATCGTTTTGGAGTAGTCCAGGCTTCGGACCACCCGATCCGTGGTCACGTCGGCAAAGCCGATGCCCAGGGCGTTGCCCTCGGTTCCCGGGCTGAGATCACGCACGAATATCCGCTTGATTTGCGTGGACGTCGCAAAGTCGCCGAGAATGTCCCGGTTGCGCCCGGTGACGTTGGTGTCCATGCCCGTGCCGCTGATGTCCTTGCCGATCTGGTCCACAATCAGCACGTCCAATTCGGAAAAAGGCAGTTTCGGGGCAAGCTTTTTGGCCAGGGTCAACAGGTGGTTTTCCTGATAAGGGATCTCCTGGGGAAGGAGGATGCGCAGCGTGTGCAGCCGTCCCACTCCGTTTTCCACCAGCCCCACGCCGCAGAGCAGATTGCCGCGTTTCAGGATGGTCAGAGCCGTGGATTCGATCAGCGCGAACATCCCGTGCACCGGAGCCAGGGAGTGCAGCCGCCGGGCACCCAGGTCGTTCCCCAAACCCACGGCCAGCATTTTCATCAGCCCGCTTTCCACCGGCCCTTTGAACTTGGTGTGGGCCTTGATGCGGTTGACGACCACCAGATGATCGGCCCGCGCGGCCAGGGCGTCCACCAGCACGGGCATCCCTTGGGCGGTGGTTCCAAGTTCAACTGTCTCCACCCCTGATCGGACGGGCACGCCCATGGACCGTGCGGTGATGCCCAGACTCTCCAGAACCTGCTCCTGGCCCAGGGCCGTGGCGCCGCCGTGGCTGCCCATGGCCGTGACGATGAACGGCTGGGCTCCCAGTCCCCGGAACAGATCGCCCAGTGCGCGCACCACCTGGTCCAAGCGGTGGATGCCCCGGCTACCGACGGCGATGGCCACGGATTGTCCGGGAGCGATCCGGGACGCGAGATCCAGGTCGCCGGCCTGGGCGGCCAGGACTTCGGCGACGTCGCCGAGTTCCCTCGTGTCCAGCTTCCGGCGGATCAAGGCCATGTCCGGAAATCGGACCGAACCAAGCAGTCTGCTCAGCGCGGATTGCGGGGAGTCGACCATGCCGCCGTCATGCCTCTTGCTCCTGCCCGACCATGTTCTTGATCCTGCAAACGCCGCATGTTTCCGCGGAAGTGGGATAACCGCAACTGGAGCAGGCCACTAATGCACTCTCCTTTCGATCCGCCCAGGCCGCGAAAACCGGACGGCCGTCACGCAGGAAGTTTTCGTAAAACTGGACCTTGGCTCCGGACATCCGCGTTTCGAGATCGGACCACAGGCCCTTGTATATGGGAAAACTCGCCTTGGCACTGTACGGGCAGGGGGCCGTGACATGTTCGATACCGCGCAGGAAGCAGAAATTGGCGATCTCGAATTCAGTAAGGCGATACAGCGGCTTGATCTTGGATGCGAATCCGGCGGTTGCGGGCAGAAGCGGTCCCTGGTCGCTCAGGTAGGCGGAATCCCAGCGCACAGTGTTCGCGAAAAGCCGGCTGACCTCGTCGTCCAGATTGTGCCCCGTGGCCAGGACGGAGAAGTTGTTCTCAATGGCAAACTTGTTGAAATAGTATCTTTTCAACTTGCCGCACACCGAACATATCGGGCGCTTGATCTTGGATTTGACCAGGGGAATGGACAGCCCCTCGCGGCGCAGCTCGACAACCGTCAGCGGTACATTCAGAGATTCGCAAAAGGTTTCGCAGACCCGACGTGCTTCAGGAGACGAGTCCGGGATGTCCAGATCCACGTGCAGGCCGTGCACGTCATGGCCAAGCTCCTGAAGTTGCATGATCAGCGCCAGGGAATCCTTGCCTCCGCTTACGGCGACCAGAACCCGCTCCTGGGGCGCGATCATCTTGTGGCGATGAATGGATCGTTCCACCTGGGACCGAAAGAAATCCGGATAGCATTCGGCGCAGAACGCGGTGTTGTGGCTGGGCAGCGCAACGGCGGCCAGGGCTTTGCATTTGCGGCATTTCATGATTACCCTCTTGATGACACGCCGCGGACGATGATTGTGTCTCCGGCGTTGATTCGGCGATCCGGGGTGAGCAACTCCTTGTTGCGGATGACGAGTGCCGCATTGGGGCCGAGCCCGAGTTGACGGAGCAACTGCAGGACCGTGGAGGCTTTGGTGATCTCTATCTCCCTGCCCTTGGGTTCCAAACGAACGGAAATCATAATGTTACCTCGACAAAAATTTGTTCTTTGTCTATCCATGTAGGCGGGCAAACTCAACTGTTTCATTGGAGTTGAGGCCCGTAGATGATCTGTGTACCATAATGGCCGCCGTGTCCATAACAGCGCATGTTCGGCGCTGCGTTTATATCTGCTTATCTGCTCTAACCGTCGCATCATTCTGCGAAACTATGGAACTGAATGCGCCCCACCAAGGAGGTCAGTATGGCCAAGGGAAAAATACTCGTAGTCGACGATGAACATCATATTCGCCTGCTATATCAGGAAGAACTCCAGGTAGAAGACTATGAAGTGGTCACTTCGGATGGTTCGGAGAATATTTTAGAGGTCTTGTCCCGGGAAAAACCGCAAGTGGTGGTCCTGGACATCAAGCTGGAGGGAAATCGATCAGGTCTGGATCTGTTGCAGGAAATCCGCAGTCAAGATCAATCCATTCCCGTTATTCTGTGCACGGCTTACGACAGCTTTCAGCACGATCTGAAATCCATTGCCGCTGATTTTTACGTGGTCAAGTCCGTGGACCTGACAGAATTGAAAAGCAAGGTGGAACAAGCTCTCAAAAAGGCGGAGAAACAATCCGGTTCCTCTTCAGGAGAGGCACAGCCCTCGTACTTTTGACCGCTATTTCTTTCTCAGAACAGAACATAAAAACCGGATTTAATCCGGTTTTTTTTATTTCCTTCAATGATGAGACATTGCTGATAGTTCACCTTGCGCCTGGATAAGTTTTTTCAGGTACCGTAACCTTGGCTGTTCGGGCTAGTTTCGGCGCAGCATCCGGAATTGGCGCACAGCCCGGTTGTGTTCTTCCAGGGTCCGGCTGAAGTTGTGTGACCCGTCTCCAGCGGAGACGAAATAGAACAGATTGTGCTGTTCCGGCTCCAGCACGGCCCTCATGGACGCCAGGCCCGGAGAGGCGATGGGGCCGGGTGGCAGGCCCGAATGCGCATAGGTGTTGTAGGGGTTGGCGGCGTCCTCCAAATGGACCCTCAGGAGTGGTCCGGAGAAATCCGGTCCCAAACCGTAGATGACCGTGGGATCGCACTGCAGGCGCATGCCGATCCGCAATCTGTTGGCAAAGACACCGGCTATGCGTTCTCTCTCCTCTGCCAATCCGGTCTCTCTTTCCACCAGGGAGGCCAGGATCACCGTTTCCCGGACCACATCCCAGGACGGCCTACCTTCCGGCCATAGCTGCTCATCCGCCACCCGCCAAAAAGACCTGAGCATCATTTCCACGATGGGCCGGGCGTCCTTGTTGCGGGGCCGCGGCAGGAAGTAGGTTTCCGGAAAAAGAAATCCTTCGGCGTTCTTTCCCTGGATATGATGTTTTCGCAGGACGTCCGGATCAGCCACGGCCCGGGCGAAACTCTCAAAATCGGCCAGACCTGATTGCTCCACGAGCTGCCCGACCTGCCACCAGGTCAATCCTTCCGGCACCTGCAACCGGTGCAGATATACCCGCCCGGAAGTCAGTACGTCCAAAACCCTTTCAGGCAGCCATGAGGTATGCAAGGCGAACTCCCCGGCTTGAACCGAAGCCGCCTGTCCCATGGCCTGGGCGTAGAGGCGAAAACGCAGCCCACTGGTAACCACGCCCTCCTCTTCGAGAAGACTGCTGATGCGGACCATGGACATGCCCGGTGTGATGGTCACGATCCGGCTCTCTCCGGGTTCCTGAGGAGGAACGTGCAGAAAACGGTAGACATCCCAGGCTGCCAGGCCGCCAACCAGGATCAGGAGTGCCAGCAGTAAAAGCAGGAGCTTGCCCAGCCATCGACGCCCTCTCCCGCGGGGGGAGGGAATGACGGGATCGTTTTCTCCGGCTGATGGAAAAGTGCTGGGATGATCAACCATCGCGTCCCAGCCTCTCCATGGCCTGATCCACGCTCAGGTCGTCATGCACGATGCCGTGCAGCGCCTTGAGCAGTGTTTTCGGATCTTCGTCCTGAAAGATGTTCCGGCCCATGGACAACCCCGCGCCGCCTGCGCTGACGGAGTCGGCCACCATGCGCAGCACGTCCCGGACGCTGTTCATCTTCGGTCCGCCGGCAATGACCACTGGCACGCAACAGGACTCGACGACCCGCTGGAAGCTTTCCATGTCCCCGGTGTAGGGCACCTTTACCAGGTCAGCGCCCAGTTCCACGCCCACCCGGGCGCAATGGGACACAATAGCCGGATCGAATTCATTGACGATTTTCGGGCCCCTTGCATACATCATGGCCAGCATGGGAATTCCCCAGGAAGCAGCCGTGGCGCTGACCTTGCCCATGTCCTCGAGCATGACCCGCTCGTTTTCATCACCCAGGTTGACGTGCACGGAAACGCCGTCCGCGCCCAGGCGAATGGCCTCTTCCACCGTGGCAACCAGGGTTTTGGCGTTGGGGAAGGGGGAGAGGGACGTGCTGGCTGATAAGTGAATGATCAGGCCGATGTCCGGTCCGCTGCCCCGGTGCCCGCAGCGCACAAGACCCTTGTGCATGACCACGGCATTGGCCCCGCCGCCCGCGATCTGGCTCAGGGTCTGGCGCATGTCGATCAGGCCCGACAACGGTCCCACGGTCACGCCATGATCCAGAGGCACAATGACGGCTCTCCGGGTGTTGCGGTTCAGTATCCGTTCCAGTCTGATCTGTTTTCCAAGATGCATGACGCTGCTCCTGTGAGGCGGTTGAAATGGCGGAATCCGGGGAATCCACAATCAGTTGGGTTGATCTACTCAAGATTCGCTGCAAAAATCAAGCGTAGCGCCGGCTTATGAGTGATGTGAACGCCACTCGCTGATCTTCGAGACACACCGGATCTTTTCCGTTTCGAGGTCTTATTACAAGTCCCTTCTCAATCATCCAGCCGGATGTCTTTGCCCTCCTTGAGGCGTTTCATGGTTCGCACGGCGCACATCTTGCCGCACATGGTGCATGAATCCTCATGGGCCGGGCGGGAGGATTCCCGGTAGGCGCGGGCTTTTTCCGGGTCCAGGGCCAGGTTGAACATGGCCTCCCAGTCCAGGTCGGCCCGGGCCTTGGACATCTTGTCGTCCCAGTCCCGCGCGCCCGGGATGCCCTTGGCGATGTCCGCGGCATGGGCCGCGATGCGGGCGGCCATGATTCCTTCCTTCATGTCGTCCAGCGTGGGCAGGCGCAGGTGTTCGGCCGGAGTGACGTAGCACAGGAAATCCGCGCCGGCGGCGCCGGCCACGGCTCCGCCGATGGCGCTGGTGATGTGGTCGTAGCCGGGGGCTACGTCCGTGACCAGAGGGCCGAGCACGTAGAACGGCGCGCCGTGGCAGAGCCGTTTTTCCAGGACCATGTTCGCGGCGATCTCGTTCAGGGCCATGTGGCCGGGACCTTCGATCATCACCTGCACGTTGCGCTCCCAGGCCCGCCTGGTCAGCTCGCCGAGGACGATCATTTCCTGGACCTGGACCGCGTCCGTGGCGTCGTGCAATGATCCGGGCCGGCAGCCGTCGCCCAGGCTCAAGGTGACGTCGTGCTGCGCGCAGATCTCCAGCAGCCGGTCGTAATGCTCGTAGAAGGGATTTTCGGCGTTGTTCTCCTTCATCCAGGCGTAGAGCAGCGAGCCGCCCCGGGAAACCAGCGAAGTCAGGCGCTGGGTTTTCTCGATCCGTTCGGCGGTCAGCCTGTTCAATCCGCAGTGGATGGTCAGGAAATCCACGCCGTCGTCCACATGGGCCTGGACCACGTCGAAAAACTCGTCCGCGCTGATGTCGGACAAGTTCTTGTCGTAGAATCCCACGGCGTCGTAGATGGGCACCGTGCCGATCATGGCCCGGGACTCGGCGATCAGCGCCTGGCGGAACTCGCGGGTCTTGCCGAAGCAGCTCAGGTCCATGATCGCCTCGGCTCCCAGGCGCAGGGCGTGACGGACCTTTTCCATTTCCAGGTCCATGTCGCAGGCGTCCTTGGAAATGCCGAGGTTGACGTTGATCTTGGTGCGCAGGCCCAGCCCGACGCCTTCCGGATCGAGGTGGGCGTGGTTGCGGTTCGCCGGTATGATCACCGTACCCTGGGCCATGCGCTGGACCAGGGTCTCCAGCGCCATGTTTTCCTTGTCCGCCACGATACGCATCTGCGGGGTGATGATACCCTTGCGGGCCGCGTCCATCTGGGTGGTCCAGCTCATGATCCGATCTCCTGAAAGGTTGAGTGCATGCGATTGCGCAAAGTCCGGATCTGGCCGGCAATATCCTCGTGACCGACGATTTCCGTGATCATGGCCACGCAGCCTGCGCCGCGCCGCTTTACTTCCGCGATGTTGTGTTCCTTGATCCCGCCGATGACCACGAAGGGAATGGTCAGGTTGGCCGCGACCCATTCCAGGTACTCCAGGCCCACGGGAGCGCAGACGTCCTTTTTCGTCCTGGTGGCGTAAATCGGCCCGACGCCGATATAGTCCGCCCCTGCCTCCACCGCGGCCCTGGCCTGTTCCGGAGAATGCGTGGACAGGCCGATGATCTTGCCCGGACCGAGCAGGCGGCGGACCACGGGCACGGGCAGATCGTCCTGCCCCACGTGCACCCCGTCCGCATCCACGGCCTGGGCCACGGCCACGTCGTCATTGACCAGAAACAGCGCACCGGCCTTGCGGGTCATCTCCCGAATGAGCTCGCATTCCCGGAGCTTTTCACCAGCATGTTTGTATTTTTCGCGGTACTGGACCAGCTTCACTCCGGCGTCCAGCATGGCCTGGACCACGGCCACGTTGGATCGCCCCAGGGAGTGCTCCTCGCTGGTTAGGCAGTAGAGATCAACGGCGTGCAGCGGATTGTTCATGATTGCCTCTTTGGGTTGTGTGAACACAGCTATATATAAATAGTCAGGGCATAGATTCGCAAAAATACGAACTGATACCCAGCGTCGTTCTTGCTGGAAGCGGAAAGTGGCGGGTGAGACGAAGAAGGAGACAACGGGGGCAAAAAAATGCCCTTCCGGGACCTAAAATGCAGCGTGGCGGTCCGAAAAGGCAGTGCGTGGCTGCTTCCCTACGACGGCATGGTCCGTATCAGGTTCCAAGGGTCGGGGCGATCGCCCCCTCTCAGCCCAACGGCTCCCCCAGCAATGAATAAACTGGTACCGTATCCTTTAGAACCTGTAAAGTTCCTGGTTTGTACACTTTGGCATTCTAAGGATGTCGCGCTACTTGCGCGCGAATAGCAAAGCTCAAGAACTCATAATACTATTCAACTTAATTGAAGGCACCGCGGCAATCGTCCGGCGAAGCATAATACTTAATTAAATTTAAATGGTTATGCTATAATAGCGAAACGGGTCAGCCTTCGCTACGAAGAGAAAAGCTGCCGCCATACATTATCACCCCACCATAATTACGGCTTTTCCCTAGTGACGGTTTTGTCGAGGGCAAGGTAAAAACGAAATACATTCGACTCTGGCACCCCGGTACTTCACTGCGATGTTGCACTTATAGCAGGGATCAAAGTGAGTTTTACGAGTCAGGAGCAATCTCAAATTCAACAAGGAGAACAGAGATGAACAAGTTATTTCAGATGATTAAGAAGGACCATCAAGAGGTGAAAGGCATCCTCGGGAAACTGAAGGCGAGCAAACAAAGTGATTCCAAAAAAAGAGAAGAATTGTTTCATACCCTCAAGCAGGAGCTTGTGCCGCATATGAAGGCCGAAGAGGCCATCTTTTACACGCCGTTGATGGGGAAGAAAGAGGCCCGGGAAGAGGCCATGGAAGGTATGGAGGAGCACCATGTAAGTGAGATGGTCCTGAAAGAACTCGATAAAATGCCGAAGGACGACGACAAATGGGGCGCCAAGGTAAGCGTATTCAAGGAACTCGTGGAGCATCATATCCAGGAAGAAGAATCCGAGCTGTTCAAGGCCGCTGAAAAGGCGATGAGTAAAGATGAGCTCGATATGATGGCGGAGAAGGTTGAGGAGGAGAAGCAGAAAATCAAGAAAAAGCTGAAATAATCGCAATGGGGGGAGAAGAGCTGAAAGTTCTTCTCCCTCCATGCCAGATGCGCGAACAAACTTCGACGATAGCAGCCATCTTAGAAATGGAGAGTAAACATGGCTTCAAAAAACATCGCCGTTTACGGCATTTATCCAAGCCGTCCAATGGTTGAACGGGCGGTGGACGAACTGAAGAAAGAAGGTTTTCGCAACACGGACATCTCCGTCCTTTTTCCGGAAAATATTGGGAACAAGGAATTCGCGATCGACAAGTCCACGAAAGCTCCTGAAGGGGCGACCACAGGCGCCGGGACCGGCGCGGTGATCGGGGGAGGATTGGGATGGCTGGCGGGTATCGGCTTGCTGGCCATTCCCGGTATTGGCCCCTTTGTTGCCGCGGGTCCCATTATGGCGGCCCTGGCCGGCGTCGGCGCCGGAGGACTGGTTGGGGGGATCGCCGGCGCCCTGGTGGGCATGGGGATACCTGAATACGAAGCCAATCGCTACGAAGGCCGGATCAAGCAGGGAGGGATTCTTCTCTCCGTTCATGCGGACGACCGGGACTGGAAGAAAAAGGCCAAGGACATCCTGGAGCGCACGGAGGCGGAGGATATTGGCTCCAAGGCTGAATCTCGAGCGGATCTGGATGCCACGGACAAACCCTATCCCGAGGGTGAAAAGGCTGTACCACATACCGCTACCGCCCACGGCGATCCGCACGAAACGAGTGCGGCCGATCCCGTGTCCAAATGGTCTAAAGATCCACGCACCCCCAACGTTTAGTAAAAACCGTCGTTCAATCTCAAATCCTGACCGGTCTCCCGGTCATGCATAATTGGAGGCCCTTGATGGCTTTTCAAATCAACAACAATGTCACATGGGTCGGAAAGGTCGACTGGGAACTGCGAACATTCCATGGACAGGAATACTCCACCCATCGCGGATCAAGCTACAATTCCTATCTGGTCCGGGATGAAAAAACCGCCCTCATTGATACCGTGTGGGGCAAATTTTCCCAAGAATTCCTGGTGGAACTGCAACAGCAAATTCCCTTGGATAAGATCGACTTCGTCATCGCCAATCATGCGGAAACCGACCACAGCGGCGCTTTGCCGGAACTCATGCGCCATATCCCGGATGTTCCCATTTATTGTACCGCAAACGGCGTGAATTCCCTGAAGGGACATTATCACCAGGACTGGAATTTTCAGGTTGTCAAAACCGGCGACAAACTCACCCTTGGGTCGAAGGAGCTGGTTTTTGTTGAGGCCAGACTGTTGCACTGGCCGGACAACATGATGTGCTACCTGACAGGAGACAACATCCTCTTCAGCAATGATGCCTTTGGGCAGCATCTGGCGTCCGAAAAAATGTACAATGATCTGGTGGACCAGGCGGAACTGTTCCAGGAGGCTATTAAGTACTATGCCAACATCCTGACTCCGTTCAGTTCGCTGGTTGACAAAAAAATTAAGGAAATCTTGGAACTGGGGCTTCCGGTGGACATGATCTGTCCCAGCCATGGAGTGATCTGGCGGAAAGATCCTCTGCAGATCGTGCACCAATATCTGAAGTGGGCGAATGCCTATGCTGAGAATCAAGTCACCATCATCTACGATACCATGTGGGACGGAACCCGGAGAATGGCGGAGGCCATCGCCAAAGGAATCGCTGAAGCCAACGGCGACATTGATGTGAAGCTCTACAACGTCGGCAAGTCGGACAAGAACGACGTGATAACCGAGGTCTTCAAGTCAAAGGCAATCCTGGTCGGATCACCGACCATCAACCAGGGCATCCTTTCGGCCACCGCTGCAGTTTTGGAAGAAATAAGGGGATTGCAGTTCAAGAACAAGAAGGCCGCGGCATTTGGGTGTTTCGGCTGGAGCGGAGAATCGGTGAAAATCATCTCCGACAGACTGCGAGAGGGCGGCTTTCATTTGGTTAGTGATGGAATTCGCGAAAAGTGGAACCCCAACAATGAGGCCGTGGAGAATTGCATCCGGTTCGGCAGAGAGTTCGCATCAAGTTTAACGTAACCCAGAGAGAGGTCTGAATGAACAACACATTGGAAAAAGATTACGCCGCCGGTTTGTTTGACAACTGTGAACCACCCTGCCTTTCCCTGTATCAGCCGACGTACAGGAATTTTCCGGAGAACAAACAGGATCCGATCCGATTCAAAAATCTGGTGAAGAAGCTGGAAGAGTCACTGCTGCGGCAGTATCCAGAGAACGACATTGGGCCGTTGCTCAAGCCGTTTCGGGATTTGTCCGAGGACCGTGAGTTCTGGAACCATACTTTGGATGGATTGGCCGTGCTGGGATCAAAAGGGTTCTTTCGGGTTTATACCTTCCAGCGACCGGTATCCGAATTGGCCGTCGCGGCGGACAATTTCCACACCAAGCCCCTGTGGCGCATCCTGCAATCAGCCGACCGTTATCAGATTCTCGCGGTGAACCGGAAGGAGATTAAGCTTTTCGAAGGCAATCGCGACGCATTGGATGAGATCATGCCGGCTCCGGATGTTCCCAAGACGCTGGTGGAAGCATTGGGTGAGGAATTGACGGATCCTCGCCTGACCGTTGCCAGATATGGAGGCGTCGGCGTGGGAAAAAATGCCATGCACCACGGCCATGGCGGAAAGAAGGACCAGGTTGATCTCGACGCGGAACGTTACTTCCGGGCCGTAGACCGCGCGGTCATGGAACATCACTCCCAGCCGTCCGGACTGCCGCTGATCCTGGCCGCGCTTCCGGAGCACCATCACATGTTTCACGAAGTCAGCCGCAATCCCCAGCTCCTGCCGGAGGGCATCACGGTTCATCCGGATTCGCTTTCATCCCTGGACGAACTGCGCAAGCTCTCCTGGCGGCTGGTAGAGCCTCGGTATCTGGGCATTCTGGCGGATCATGTGGAAAAATTCGGCACGGCAAAGGCCGAAGAGCTGGGCGACGACAACGTTGCGCAGGTTGCCAAGGCGATCATCGAGGGCCGGGTTGGTACGCTGCTGGTGGAGGCCGATCGTGAAATTCCCGGAAGGGTGGATGCGAGTACCGGAGAGATCGAACTGGACGACATCATGGACCCCAAGATGGACGACCTGCTCGACGATCTGGGGCAGATGGCTATGCGTAAAGGCGCTACAGTCGTGGTCGTTCCAGCCGAACGAATGCCAACGCAGACCGGAATAGCCGCGATCTATCGATTTTGATGGAAAATGTGATCTGGCGGGACACGGGGTATTCAAACCCAGTGTCCCGGTCTGTCTGTTAAGAAAATTCTGATGAAGGATGGAAAAAATGCAAATAAACGTAACGGCTGAACCGATTGTTTCCATCATCGCGGGGATTTTGATCCTGATCTTTCCCAGAGTGTTGAATTACATTGTCGCCATCTATCTGATTATCTTTGGCATACTCAGGTTGATAAACTGACCGAGATAACGTTGAAGATCGTTCGTTCTTTGTTTTTCTTCGTGGTGAATAAGAAAGGATAAGGGTCAAGCAACAGCAGGATCCATCCAGATCAGTCCGGCTTGCCGTCCGGTGGCCTTATCGCGGCGATAGGAAAAAAAGGTTTCCGGTAGGCTGTAGGTGCAGAGGTCAATGCTGAAAATACGTTCTTCAAGCAGACCGGCTTCCAGCAGTTGCGCCTTGGTCAGGCGCCATAGATTGAGGTTGCCGGTTGTCGGATTATGATACTTCCGAAAAGCCTCACCCCACTCCAAATCGAAATTCACGAACTCGCTGGCGCCGGGGCCAAGACTCGGCCCCCGTACGGCCAGCACCTCGTGCGGGTGGAAGCCGTAGGCGTCGCAGAATGCCCGGACACCTTTCTGGAGAAAGCCCTGCCGGTTGCCCCGCCAGCCGCAGTGCAGGGCAGCAATATGGCGGCCGTCGGCATGAGCCAGAAGGATGGGCTGACAGTCCGCCGTCTTGATGACCAGGGCCAGGTCCGGGCGGGAAGTGGCCAAGCCGTCGGCCTGGACGTCGGCGCACTGATCCAAATTCAAGGGGTTCGGCTCAACCAGAACTTCCACTCCGTGAACCTGTCGCGCCTCGGCCCAGTGCCCGAATCCCGCCAGTTCCCGCAGGGCGTTGCGGTTTTCCAGCACATCGTTCTTTGCATCCCCCACCTCCCAGGACAGATTGCCCCCGGAATAGGGACCCCGGCTCGAGCCGCCCCGGCGGGTGGTGAAGGCGGCACGAATGTTCGGCAATCCGGGAAAGGAAAAGGGGATGCAGCCTATGTGGGGGCCCATATGGTTTCCGTGTCCGTACAGATGACCTGCACGGATTGGTCGTGGGGTTCCAGAGGCAGATCGTCCAGGATCTGGAACTTGTAGGCCAGCCCGATGGTCCGGACTTCGGCTCCGGTCAGGGCCAGGAGCCGGTCATAATAGCCGCCGCCGAAGCCGAGGCGAAATCCCCGGCGGTCGAATCCCACTCCGGGGATCAGGATGCCCTCGCATTCCCGCGGATCGACCATGGTGCAACGGCTGGGATCCGGTTCGGGAATGGTGTAGCTGCCGGGGCGCAGATCTTCGAGAGCGCGGAACCGATACAAATCCATCTCCCCCGGACAGTCCGGACGACAACATGGGGCCAGGGTCTGTACGCCCCGGCCCCAGAGCTCATGGATCAAATCCCAGGTGTCCACTTCGTTTTGGAACGGAAGATAGACCAGGACCGTACGCATGGCTTCCCAGCCGGGTAGCTCACGCACGCGCTCCTGAACGGCATGACTTCGCCGTAAGGCGTCGTCGACCTGCATACTGCTGCGCCTCGCCGTCAGCCGGGATCGGAGAATGCGTTTGGACATCAATACCTGTAGTAATCCGGCTTGTAGGGGCCTTCGAGTGGAACGCCAAGGTAATCGGCCTGGGCCTTGGTCAGGGATGAAAGGCCGACATTGAGCTTCTTCAGGTGCAAACGGGCCACCTTTTCATCCAGCAGCTTGGGCAGAACATAGACCTTGTTCTCGTACTTGCCGGGATTAGTCCACAATTCGATCTGGGCGATGACCTGGTTGGTGAACGAGGCGGACATCACGAAGGAGGGGTGGCCGGTGGCGCAGCCCAGGTTCACCAGCCGGCCTTCGGCCAGCAGGATGATCCGCTTGCCGTCCGGGAAGACTATGTGATCCACCTGGGGTTTGATGTTGATCCAGTTCAGTTCGCGGATCCCGGCGACATCAATTTCCAGATCGAAGTGACCGATATTGCAGACAATGGCCTGATCCTTCATGGCGTCCATGTGGGCGCGGGTGATGACGTCGCGGCATCCCGTGGCGGTGACGAAGATGTCTCCCATGGGAGCGGCCTCTTCCATGGTCACTACCTGGTAGCCTTCCATGGCCGCCTGCAAGGCGTTGATCGGGTCGATTTCCGTGATCACGACCCTGGCCCCGAGTCCGCGCATGGCCTGAGCGCAGCCCTTGCCCACGTCCCCGTAACCGGCAACCACCACGACCTTGCCGGCCATCATCACGTCCGTGGCCCGCTTGATGCCGTCAGCCAGTGACTCCCGGCAGCCGTAGAGGTTGTCGAACTTGCTCTTGGTCACGGAGTCGTTCACGTTGAATGCAGGGCATTTCAGCGTGCCGGCCTTCTCCATCTGATACAGGCGGTGCACGCCTGTCGTGGTCTCCTCGGACAACCCGCGCAGCGAGGCCATGGATTCAGGGTGCTTCTCGTGCATGATTTGGGTCAGATCACCTCCGTCGTCCAGCAGCATGTTCGGAACCCAGCCGTCTGGTCCCTGGATGGTCTGATCCACGCACCACCAGTATTCTTCTTCCGTCTCGCCCTTCCAGGCAAAGACCGGAATTCCGGCCGCGGCAATGGCGGCCGCCGCGTGATCCTGGGTGGAGAAGATGTTGCACGAACTCCAGCGGACTTCCGCTCCGAGATGGATCAGAGTTTCAATCAGCACGGCCGTCTGGATGGTCATGTGCAGGCAACCGGCGATGCGTGCGCCCTTCAGGGGCTGAGCCGCGCCGAATTCTTCACGCAGGGCCATCAGGCCGGGCATTTCAGTCTCCGCGATCTCAATCTCCTGACGGCCCCATTGGGCCAGGGAAAGATCGCGGACCTTGAAGTCCGTCTTGGTATCGGGAATTCTCGTCATGTGTCGCACTCCTTTTGCTTTGGGAATCGTATTTGTGTTTGGTTGGCTATGGGTAATGGGTAATGTGGGTCGAATTTGAAATGCGTGAGGAAAACCTATATCTCCCCACGGGTCAAGAGCGGTAAAAGCAAAAAAGGGGTCAACCCGTGTTTGGATTGACCCCTGTAAATACATGGGGTGGATGACGCGACTTGAACGCGCGGCCGCCTGGGCCACAACCAGGTGCTCTACCTACTGAGCTACACCCACCGTGTAAAGATAGTATCATTAAGCCATACGCCGTGTTCTCGTCAAGATGCAGGCTGGATGAATTTTGTCGCCTCCCCGGCGTGACAAATTTCCGTTCCGCAAATACCATCGTTCGATTTCGATTTCGATTTCGATTTCGATTGCGATTAAGAGCGGGTTATGACGACATTCGACATTTTGGAGGAAAATAATGGACAAGCTGGTTATTGAGGGAAATGTTCCCCTGCGTGGAAGGTTGCCGGTCAGCGGGTCGAAGAATGCGGCTTTGCCCATTCTGCTGGCCTGTATTCTGGCCGAGGGGTCGGTGCGTTTGCGGAACGTGCCGAAGCTGCGAGATATATCCACCACTCTTGAGCTGCTGCGGCTGCTGGGTTGCGAGGCGGAGCAGGACGGAAACTCGGTGGAGACGTGTGTTGGGGCAAATCTGACCCCTGAAGCGCCCTACGATCTGGTCCGCACCATGCGGGCATCAGTGCTGTGCCTGGGGCCCCTTCTGGCCCGATTGGGCAAGGCGGTGGTGGCGCTGCCCGGAGGGTGCGCCATCGGCTCACGACCGGTGGATCTGCACCTGCGGGGGCTGGAACGGATGGGCGCCCATTTTGACCTGGAGGGCGGAAACATTCTCGGCCGATGCGATCGACTCAGAGGCGCCCATATTCACTTCGACTTCCCGACAGTGGGCGGGACCGAGAACCTGCTTATGGCCGCCAGCCTGGCGGAAGGGGAAACGATCCTGGAAAATGCAGCCCGGGAACCCGAAGTGGTCAATCTGGCCGACTTCCTGAACGCCTGCGGGGCCCGAATCCAGGGCCAGGGCACGAGCATCATCCGTATTCAGGGTGTGGAACGTCTGACCGGAGCTGAATTCCGGATCATGCCCGACCGGATCGAGGCCGGCACATATCTGGTCGCCGCGGTGATCACCGACGGGGAATTATACCTGGAAAACTGTTCAATGAATGATCTGGACGCCGTGGTCTACAAGCTGCGGGAAATGGGGGTCTGGATCCAGGAGGGCAAGAGCGGGGTGTTGGCCAAACGCGGCGCAAAACTTGTCGGAGTTGATTTGATGACTCAGCCGTTCCCCGGGTTCCCCACGGACATGCAAGCCCAGGTCATGACCTTGATGGGGCTGGCCGATGGCTCCGGCGTGATCAAGGAAACCATTTTCGAGAACCGATTCATGCACGTCCAGGAACTGGTGCGCATGGGAGCGCAAATCAAGGTCTCAGGTCAGAACGCAATGATTCGCGGCGTGACCCATTACAACGGTGCGCCCGTCATGGCCTCGGATCTGCGCGCCAGCGCCTCCCTGGTTCTGGCCGGTCTGGCTGCAAGGGGAACCACCGAGGTGCGGCGTATCTATCACCTGGATCGGGGCTATGAAGAACTGGAGTCCAAGCTGTCCCAGGTGGGCGCCCGGATTCGCCGTGAGGCCCAGTAGGAGCGTATGGCAGAGGGCAGATACAGATAGGACCTGAATTTTGAATCGACTTGACGAGGGCATACTTCGGGGTTTAGGGAATCAAATTCCGCTCCCGTAGCTCAGGTGGATAGAGCGATCGCCTCCTAAGCGATAGGCCGCAGGTTCGAATCCTACCGGGAGCACCAAATAATAAAAAAAAGGCTGACTTAGTCAGCCTTTTTTTTTGCTTGCCCCCCCAAAAAAAATATTGAGAAATGATTTGTTCTGCTTTTGCCCGGTTAGACCTTTGCAGTTCAGTTTTCGCAACTTGAATCTAATAGAAACTTTCCTGCCCGTATAATCTATCCACGGCAGTATCGGCATTTTCAATGATGCCGTCGACTGTCAGCCAAACATCCCAGGGATTGTGACCCAGCGTGTCCGCCAGTGCGACCAGCAAGTCTCCAAGCGGGAGATCCGGCTGGTTTCGCCAACTGCCATGTGTCTGAGCGAATCGGGCATAGGAGGGAGCGATATCTCGCTCCTCCAACAGTTTGGGACCGAGCCGTTCATGCAGGGAGCCGCTATCGCTGAGTTCGGATTGAGCACCGGACTTTGCCGATATCGTGGGTTGCAGCACCAAACAAAATCGCTGTCTGGTCGAGTGGACCAATCAATTCTTTTGCTTGGAGCTGAGTGCAGAGCTGAGTCGCGACGTTGGTCAAGCCTAATTCCCGAACAACGAACAAGATGGAGTCTGTCCCGGGAAGGCGAGTGCGGCACAGGGGTTGCTCCAAATCATTTCAGGACGTCGCGCCGAACCGAAAAAGAGGAGGCGCTATGAGAAACTGTGAGTTATAAGGTTGACCTGAACAACATGCCGCCTCTGATCGACGAGCAGAACGCCGATCTCAAGGCGTTGTTCGATATTCCGGACAGCGAAATCGACTGCAGTGACATTCCGCTCCTGGATGATGCGCTTGTGAATAAAGTCGCATGCAATCCGTTCTATAACCAACCAAGTCCTCTACCACTGATTATCCAGGGAGCTTTCTCTTTTGTGATGCTCAATTAATTAATGTGGCAAGCGCTTGCGAAGACATTTATTAATATTTTAGTTGCCTTTATCAACTATCCATTATACGGGACATAAAATTTTTTCACTCAATGAAAAAACATTAAGTAATCCATCATGGATATATGCATTCGGAATTTTTACATAAAGAGGTAGAGCATGAAGTTGAGTCGAATTTTCATCCTGTTGTCAGCTGGATTTTGTTTTTTGGCGGTGGCCGCTTTGATCCTGAGCATCAACAGGATTATGGAACGGGAAATCACGACCCAGTACGAGCAAAAGGCAAGCATGCTCCTGTTCAGCATGAAGGCCGTGCGTAGCCACCTCGGATCCGTAATCCGTCCCGAAGCTACTCGCATTCTTGGCTCTGATGAATTCGTTGTGGAATTGCAGTCTACCTCCTACGCCGCCAACAGAGTCTTCGAGGTAATCTCCCCTGACCACAAGTATGAAATTCAATTCCGGACACCGTCCACCAAACCTATGAATCCCAAAAATAAGGCGACACCGGTGGAGGCGGAATTGATTGAACACCTGGACCGGATGCATCTTGACGGGGAGAAGACTCTGGAGTGGCGCGGGGTTCGACAGGTGGACGGGGTGGATCACTTCATCATCGCCCAGGGAGCGGTCAACGCCAGGAGCTGCATACCTTGCCATTCCGCGCCCGAGGACGCGCCCTTGTCCATGCAGCAGCGGTATACCTTCGACTATCCGGCCAGGCTGGAAAACCGCGTGGAAACCGCGGAAATCGTCTTTATCCCCATGTCCTCCATCTATGCCACCATCGCCGGCGCCAACCGGGTCTTCCTGCCCTTGGGGGCCGCAGGGCTTTTGGCCATCGTGATTTCCGTGTTCCTGCTTTTCTCCCGATTGATCAGCAGTCCATTAGGACGCTTGCAGGAGTACGCCCTGGCGGTGGAACGCGGCGACCTGGACAGGGAAGTTCGGGGCACATACCGCGGTGAGCTGGCTTCGCTAAAGGCCTCGGTTCAGGCCATGGTGCAGAAGCTCAAAGAGAAGATCCTCGAAGCCGAGGACAAGTCCAGGGAGGCGGAAACTGAGTCGCGCCGGGCTATGGAAGCGGCCCAGGAAGCCTTTGAGGCCAAGAAGCGTGCGGAGCAGGCTAAAGAAGAGGGCATTCAGCATGCCGCGTCCAACGTGGAAACCATTGTCGAGCGTTTGAACGAATCGCTCCACGAACTTTCGTCCCAGGTTCAGCATTCTTCCCGGAGCGCCCTTACTCAGAGTGAACGGGTATCCGAGAGTTCCACTGCCATGGAGGAAATGAATGCCACGGTCCTGGAGGTATCCAGGAACGCCTCCAACGTCGCCGGCCGGGCAGACGAATCCCAGAAGCAAGCCCTGCAAGGATCGGAAATCGTCCAGAAGGCCGTCGAGGCTATTGTGAAAGTTCAGCGACAGGCTGAATCATTACGCGACAACTTGGGCGGACTTGGCAAGGAAGCCGAGGGAATAAGCAACATCATGAATGTGATCGAGGACATCGCTGACCAGACCAACCTCCTCGCCCTAAACGCGGCTATCGAAGCGGCTCGCGCCGGTGACGCAGGACGCGGTTTCGCCGTGGTTGCGGACGAGGTCCGCAAACTGGCGGAAAAAACCATGCACGCCACCAAGGAGGTCGGCCAGGCCATCACCTCCATTCAAAATGGCACTAAAACCAATATAAAGGCCATGGAAAGCGCTGTGGCAGTAGTCCATGAGGCCACGGAACTTGCCGAGAAATCCGGTCAGGCTCTTCAAAAGATCGTTGCCTTGGTCAGCGACGCGGCCTCGGACGTTCATTCAATCGCCACAGCCACGGAACAGCAGTCCGCAGCAAGCGACCAGATCAAGGTGGGCCTGGATAAAATCAACCGCCTGTCTTCGGAAACAACCGAAGCCATGAACCGCTCCGACCAAGCCATTCGGGAACTGCTGGACCAAGTCCGTATGTTGCACAATCTGGTCAGGGAAATGAAGGAAGAACGATAGGACATCTATAGTCGGAAACCATTCCACTGGCTCAATTTTGCATTTGGAACTTTTTCTTATAATGGCTGCCGGCATCGCTTTGGACCAGGTGCCGGCAGCTTTTGTAGATTTTTTCGGTGATCCCTGATCGAATTGTGCCCGAGCTGGTCCCGGACACTTAGAGACTGGCCCTGCTGAGTCTAACATGGGGGCGAATGAATGTCGCATCCGGCAGGGGCTCCTAATCCCGCAGCTTCCGTGGTGAAAGATTATCCGCCTGCAAGGCCATCGCGTGAAAAAAATAGATCAGACGGGAAAAAAAATTGTGAGATCAAAGATATAATCTTGAGCCTCCTTTGATGCACCGGCTTCCCCTTTATAAATCCGTTGCCGGAGCGTTTCCTTCATCTCCCCCCGGTCTTCCGTCAGGCGAAATAGCGTCTCGATGTCAGATTTCGTCCGCGAAAACACCGACTCGTCCGCCGTCATCAGCAAAAACTCGAGACTTTCAACAAACCGGTTGGCCCAATCCCGTGAAACCGAGGACGGCCTTTCGTTAAAGACCGCGCCAAACTCGCGTACGCCTTCTTCGAGGCGGCAAAGGGTTTCAGATATCTCGGCCAGCGCACGGGCGTGTTCGGCAATGTTGGCGCAAAGCCGCCGTGCGACCAGCGCATGGACATCCTCATGCGCGTGTGAAATCGCGAGCGCTTAATTCATAAACAATATCTGCCTTCAAAATATTCACCAGCAATGCCGATAATCGCCTGTTTATTCAGCCGTAAATTAGGGTTCATGGTCATCGTTTCAGCACAATCCGCGCAAAGTGAAAATATGCAAAATTTCGTGCTGTGCGGGAATCGCCAACCATGATCGACAGCTTGATTTGCGCTGACCACATTTTTGGCGGGAGCGGGTGGTATTACGCTGCCTGTCAGCCACCCGGGGATGAAGCTGTGCTCGAAATTTTTGTCTTATGCAAGATGACAGGCGGCGAACAGGGCAGGCCCAAGCCTTTTTACTCCGGCGTGAATTGTGGACGGGACCAAGCTCGAAAAAATTTCATCTCGCTGTACTTTGACTGCAAGATGAAGCACATGAGAGCAGCCAACAATGGGTGCATTGCAGGTCCGCAAACTCGCCGTTAGTTCGCCGGTGCGTCGTTGTTTCAGATCAGGTCATGATTTACGATGCAATAACAAGCGACGATAAAAACATTATACGTCTACATTGCAAGGAGGGTTCATGTACAGCTTTATCCATGCCGCTGACATTCATCTGGACAGCCCGTTGAGAGGGATCGAAGTTCCGGAGGAGTCGGTCCGGGATGAAATCCGAGGCGCCACACGCAGGGCATTCGATAATCTGGTCGAACTGGCGTTACGCGAGCATGTCGCGTTCATCGTGTTGGCTGGTGACCTGTTCGACGGTGATTGGAAGGATTTCAATTCCGGGCTGTATTTCGCCAAACGTATGGCCAGGTTACGTGAATCCGGCGTCCAGGTGTTTATTGTTTCGGGCAACCATGATGCAGTCAGCCATGTCACCAAAGCCTTGAGTTTGCCCGAAAACGTGTTTGTTTTTTCGTCCCGGAAGACACAGACGCACAGGCTGGAGTCGATCCAGGTCGCCATTCATGGCCAGGGGTATGCCGGTCGGGCCGTTTCCGAGGATCTCAGCCGCAATTATCCACCGCCGGTGGAAGGTTTCTTCAACATTGGACTCCTGCATACCGCCCTGAACGGACGAGAAGGTCACGAACCGTACGCTCCGTGTACCGTCGATGGGTTGCGGGCCAAGGGATACCAGTACTGGGCTCTGGGTCACGTCCACCAGCGGGAAGTGGTGTGGGAGGATGATCCCTGGATCGTTTTCCCTGGCAACACGCAGGGCCGGACCATCCGGGAAACAGGCGCCAAGGGCTGCACGCTGGTTACGGTCGCCGATGGACTGGCCCACCGAGTGGAGCATGTGGATCTGGACGTATTGCGCTGGGACCTGTGTCGGGTGGATGTATCCGAATGCCGAGGTCCGGAGGAAATCCTGGAAAAGGCGCGCGGCCGGATGCTCAACGTGCTGAAGTTTGGTGATGGACGGCCCGTGGTGGCCCGGCTGGAACTGCACGGTGCGACCCCCATGCATCAGCGGCTGCAGGCCAATCCGACCCACTGGGAAGAAGCCCTGCGTTCCCTGGCGGCGGATCTGGGCGGGGATGATCTCTGTCTGGAAAAAATCCGGTTGCGGACCAAAGAGCACCTGGATCTGGAAACGCTGATCCAAAGCAACGAGGCCCTGGGCGGGTTGATCACCAGTCTGCTGGATCTGGAAATGGATGCCGATGCCCTTCGCGATATCGATCCGGATTTCGAGGCGTTCTTGAACAAATTGCCGGCGGAACTGTTCACCGGCGAAGACGCGTTTGCCCCGACCCAGCCGGAACAGTGGGCGGAAATCCGCACGGACGTCAAAAATATTCTGGTCGCCCAATTGCTGCAAACGTGAGAATCGAAACCTTCAACAACCAGTCAACTCTGCAATCCATCTTCAACAATTTCCTCTTGGTGTCACACTTACAGTCCTGGAACAGGAGCGGGAAATGAAAATCAATCGCCTGGAACTTGCCGCGTATGGCCATTTCACGAATCACAGCCTGGATTTCACATCCGCGACGCCGGGGCTGCATGTGGTTTACGGTCCCAACGAGGCTGGAAAAAGCACGGCGTTGCGGGCCATTCGGGCTCTGCTCTACGGCATCGAAGCCAGAACCGCGGACAATTTTCAGCATGAATACAACAAGCTGCTCGTCGGCGGGGTGCTTCAGAACCGGGACGGACGGGAACTGCATTTCTGGCGGCGCAAGCGCAATGTGGGCGACTTGCTGGACAGGGACCATCAGGCCATCGACCAGCGCATCCTGGACGAGTTCCTGCACGGCATCGAGGAACCCCTGTTCAACTCCTTGTTCGGGATCGACCACGAGACCCTGATTTCCGGAGGCAAAGCCATCCTGGAACAGCAGGGCGATGTGGGTCAGGCCTTGTTTTCCGCCGGGGTCGGCCTGGCCTCGCTGCACGGGATCATTGCCCGGCTGGAGCAGGAAGGCGCGGATCTGTTCAAATCCGGCGGCAGCAAGCCGGAACTGAACAAGGCGATCAAGCGGCATGCGGAATTGAAATCGGAAATGCGCAATCTTTGCCTGGCTGGAAGCGAGTGGAAGAAGCGCCGGCTGGCCCTGGATGAACTCTCCGGGCAACTGGCCGAAACCGAGCAGGCCAACCAGGGCGTGAGGACCGAGCTGGAACGCCTGCAACGACTGCAGCGCGCTCTGCCGCACATGGGCAAGCGGGATGCACTGCGCGAAATCTGTGCCACACTGGTTGACGTGGCCAATCTTCCCATCGATTTTGCGGCTCGGGTTCCGCAAGCCCTGGAGAACCACAATGCCGCCGCCAAATGCCGGCAAGACGCCTTGTCCCGGCGTGAACGCCTGGAGCAGCGCGTCGCGGAATGCCTGATCCGACAGGACATCCTGGATCAGGCCGAGAGCATAGACGCCCTCCATAAGCAGCTGGGCATGGTGCATCAGGCCCGACGGGATCGGCCTGGACTACTTGCTGATCAATTGCAACTGCGCACCGAGGCCGAAACCCTGCTGGCCCAGGCCGCTCCGGCCCTGTCTCTGGATCATCGCGACGAAATCAAGAATCTGCTGGCGCAGCGTCAGACCATTCACTCTTTGGGCAACCGTTTTGCCGGCCTGGACGCCGCCGTGGTCCAGACCCAGCGGCAATTCCAGGAGACAACCGCTGCCCTGGAAAACGTGGAAAGCGCTCTGGCCCAGTTGCCGGAGACGCCGAATCTGGAGGGATTGGCAACGGCAGTGAGCCTGGCCCAGAAAGCCGGAGATCTGGACAGCCAGCTCCGCAAGCTGGACAAGGATGCCCGGCTGCTCATGGAATCCGCTTCCGCGGACATCACGCGCATCGGACTGTGGACCGGAGAGCCGGAAAACCTGGTGGATTACTCCTTACCCGCATCGGAAAGCATTGACCGGTTCGTGGACCGGTTCAAGGAGCTGGCGGACGGCGCAAAGGCCAATACGTCCCAGCGCAAGGTTCTTCAGGAAGAACTGGACCGGGTTCGGCGCGATGTCGCGGTCATCGAGCAGACCGGACAGGTGGTCACGGAAGGGGACTTGCTCCAGCGCAGGGCGCACCGTGACCAGGGTTGGCAGCTGATTCGGGGGGTCTGGCTGGAAGGTAAAGACCAGGACGAGAATATTATGGTCTATGCCGGAGATCTCGGTCTGCCGGCTGCCTTTGAGGCCGGGATGCAGGCAGCCGATGACGCCGCGGACCACCTGCGCCTGGCCGCGGAGCGGGTCCATCAGTACGTTGCGAAGCGTGCCGAGGCGAGCAGGCTCGAAGACCAGTTGGAGCGACTGGGTGAGGAAGCAGTGCGGATGGAAGACGAGAAGGTCCGCCTTGACGCCCAGTGGCTGGAACTGTGGGCTCCGCTCGGGTTGCGGCCCCGAACTCCTCGCGAAATGCGCACCTGGCTGGAGCAGTGTCTGGAAAGCCGGCGGAAGTTCCTGGAAGCCCGGAAAACGATCACCGAGAAAACGCCTATTCTCTCCCAGCGCCGAAGTCTGCTGGATCGCCTTGCCCATGAACTGGGCCGGATGAACTGCCCACATCCCGAGTCTGGAGAAGAACTCGCCCCGTTGCTCACGTTTGCGGAACAGTATCTGACTTCCTGTAAAACCCTCCAGGACCAGGCAGTGAGCCTGCAAAAGGACCGGGTTCGCCTTGCCAAGGACCAGATCCGGGCCGGGAAAAATCTCGAGGGGTGCCGGAGAAATATCGCGGACTGGCAGCAGAACTGGTCAGAGGCTTTGTCCGGATTCGGTCTGTCCTCCGAGACCACCCCGGACGCGGCGGCCGGGATTCTCGAAGCCTTGAGCACCTGCCTGACCAAGATCAACCAAGCGGATCAGTACACGCGTCGGATCGTGGACATCGATGCCTACTTCGAACAGTTCGAGTCCTCGACCATCGCACTGATCGGGTCCATCACGGCTCCAGAGCTGGAAGGTCTGCCCATGGATCAAGCCGTGGTCAAACTGCAATCCTTGCTCACGCAGGCCAATTCCCAGAAAACAGTTTTCGAAAAGCTCCGCGCCGACCTGGAAAGCCTTGAAGAGGAAATCCGTCAAGCCCGGATCACCCTGGAAAACACGGAAGATCAGTTGGCTGAACTGCAGCGCGTCTCCAAGGCCGAATCGAATGAAATGCTGCGCGAAACCGGGCAGCGGTTTGAGCAGTTCCTGGCCGCCCGGTCAGAATTGGAACGGCATGAGCAAACCCTGCTGGAGATCGCCGAAGGCATCTCCCTGGACGAATTGGACCGGCAACGCACGGAAGTGGATCCTGACGCGCTGCCGGGACGAATCGATGCCTTGCGCAAACGGATTGCAGAGGAACTGGAGCCACGGATCAGGGAACTTTCCGAGCAGAAAGGCGAAGCACGCAACGAATTGCAGCGCATGGACGGCAGTGATGCGGCCGCGGCCAAGGAAAGCGAAATCCAGATCGCCCTGTCCGGGGTTCGCCGCCTGGCCGAGCGCTATACTCGGGTCCGCCTGGCCGCATTGCTGCTGAAACAGGAAATTGAACGCTACCGCCGCCGGCACCAGGGCCCGATCCTGGCCATCGCCTCCCGCTACTTCGCGGCGCTGACCCTGAATTCCTTTCCTGGATTGCGCTCGGACATTGACGACAAGGGGCGGCCTGTTCTGGTGGGCGTCTGCGCCGACGGCAGCGTGAAAACCGTCGCGGAAATGAGTTTCGGCACCAGGGACCAGCTTTACCTGGCCCTGCGTCTGGCTACCCTGGAATGGAGGCTGGAATCCCACGAACCCATGCCCTTCATCGCCGACGACATCCTGATCAACTTCGACGACCATCGCACCATGGCAACATTGAACGCCTTGGCCGATCTGGGGCGAAGCAACCAGGTCATTCTCTTTACTCATCATGGCTGGGTCGTGGATACAGTGCAAAAAATGAACATGCCTGGCAAAACCAATGACCATGCTCATGGAGATGTCAGAATCCACCACCTGAATTCGACAACAGCTTGATTTTGATCAGTCCCGTCACCTGCCCGCATTTGCGGATGAAGCCGAAGGACAAGGGTGGTAAAAATAAAACAGAAACACCATGGACATGGATACAGATATTTCAACCAATGATATTTAGATGATATCTATGGGAATCAATTGAGCGGCTCAGTGGCGTATTCTCGGACGCGGGCAAGTACTGTTTTCCGGACCTGCCTGATTCGGGGCGTGTCCGGGAGGCCGGACAGGAGTTCGTCCAGGTAGCCGCGCTGGATGACCGCTTTTTTCGTTGCGGAGAAGTTCAGATCGTAAACCCAGCTGCAGAGCAGCAGCCTGAAGTCGTTGAGGGTTTGCATCCGGGAATAATCCCCCAATTCTCCGTCCAGTATCTGCCGGACAAGTTCCTCGTTGTACACTTCGGGCTCGTCGCGCAAGTCCATGGTGACCACCGGGTTGTTGGCGGCGTCCGGGCGCAGATGCTGGAGCAAGATCTTGTAGATGTCCAACTTGTCCGCGTCCCGGACGACCCTGGCCGGGACGGCCGCCCACTCCGGCAGGCTTGCCGACAGAAATCGCTTGTTGTGCAGAATGATCGCCGTACGCACGGCTTTTTGGGTCTGAGCGCTCAGGCCCTCAAGAAAACCGTGTTTTTTAAGGACACGCACTCCGAGGCGCCCATGGTCCACGGATTTGCGATCGTCAAAGGTCTTGTAGGCGAGATACTGCGGGAATCTGCCGACGTCATGAAAAAGCGCTGCCCAGAGTGTAACCCGGACCGCGTCCGGTTCCAGCTTTTCTTCCATTGCGATGGATTCCGCTTCCTGGAAGACCCGCAGGCAATGGTCCAGTTTCAGGGCCATGTTCGCCCGTTCCAACTGTTCCTGGGGATAATGGTCGCGGGCAAAGCGGCACAGTTCCAGGACGCCGCGTTCCAGCTCCGTTACCATCATGGCTGCAATAATTTCTTGATCCGCTCGAACTCCAAGGCATCGATGCGCCCCTGTTCCATCCGCCTGCGCAACAGCTCCACCGCCAGCTCAACCTTCTGCTCCTCGCCCATTTCAGGCTCTTCGCGCATTGGGCCGCCCGGACCAAACAGATAGCGCAACATGTACATCATCAAGGCCAGGACAAGTCCGATAAAGATGAACTTCGTCAACATGTTCAGCCAGCTGCCGACAAACGTCGGCCCGAAGGGCCAGTGCGACCACTCCGACGGCCCCTGGGCCGTAAACATCAACTCAAAGACGGACCATAATTCCATTATCATTTCTCCTGATTACTGGTTTTAGTGTTGAATCATTAGCCTGCATCGTCCTTCTCCGGTTTGAGCGATGCGGATCATAAATTATTGCATTACCACCCGCTCCCTGCGGTCGCTCAAGGAAGGCGCCAAGGGGAACGTTCTAAAAGCAGGGGAAGAGCTTTGCTTTCAGAAATTTTCTTCTTGGCGACCTCTGCGACTTAAGCGAAGCGGACGGTTCTCCCCTTTTTATCGCTTTCGCGCATCTGAAATTGCCATGATATCGGGTCTTCAGTATCGTGCAACCACCAATCGCTGCATCTGCCCGCCTCACCCGCCATTACCCACCATGAGGAGCTGCCATGGCCTTCTGGAAAAGCAAGAAATCTTCCGCGGACGATTCGCGCGAAAGCTCCGAGCCCACGCAAAAATGGCTCCTCCCGGAGAAGAGCCGTATATACCTTGAAGACCTTTTTCGTGTAATGACTCGGGATGTTGTACTTTTTGTCTTCACCAGGGAGGAGGAGAACGTCCCCTACAACCGGTTCTGCACGGATTTTGTGAAGGACTTGGCCCGAATCAGCCCGAAAATCAAGGCAAATTTCGCGTCCATGGAATCCGGGGAGGCCGAGAAATACTCCGTACACCGCTCACCGACCATCCTCGTTCAGCCGGAGGACTATCGCATTCGTTTTACCGGAGCGCCCGCGGGCGAGGAAGGCAAGTCCCTCATTGAAACCATCCTGCTGGCATCCCTCAAGGAGAGCGGACTTTCGGAGACATCCATAAAAGTGCTGGCGCAATGCAAAGAGCCCCGGGACATCCAGGTTTTCGTCAACCCCGTCTGTCCCTACTGCCCGCAACAAGTGATGCATGCGATCCGCGCGGCCATCGAGCGCCCGGATCTGATTTCCACGGAATGCGTGGAAACCGGCCAGAATCAGGATTTGGCCCAACGATTCAACATCGGCGCCGTTCCCCATACGGTGGTCAATGCCGAACACAACATCATCGGCCTGGTTCCGGAGGAGCACTTCATGGCCGAGGTGTTGACGCTCCAGCCGGTGGCTCCGTCCACTGCGTCTCCGACCCCTGGAAATTCCGGTCAGGAAGCCGTGGACGTGGATCTGCTGATCGTGGGCGGTGGGCCGGCAGGTCTGAGCGCGGCCGTCTATGCCGCGCGCAGCGGTCTGAAAACGGTGATCCTGGAGGGCAAGACCGTGGGCGGACAGATCGTGGTCACGCCTGTGGTGGAGAATTATCCTGCGTTCACCTCCATTTCCGGTCTCAAGCTGGTGGAAATGATGTCCGAACAGGCCCGGCAGTATGTCCAGATCCTCCAGGGGGTGCCTGTTCACGAAGCCAAGATCGGCAGGCGCGTGGAGGCTCTGACGGATCGGGGGCTGTTCCGCGCCAGGGCTATGCTTCTGGCCACCGGAGCCACATGGCGCAAGCTGGGCGTTCCGGGAGAGGCAAAGTTTTTCGGCCATGGCGTGAACTACTGCGCCACCTGTGACGGCTACCTCTACAAGGGCCGGAACGTTTTGGTGGTCGGCGGGGGCAATACGGCCCTGACCGATGCCCTGTACCTGAAGAACCTCGGTGCCGGCGTGGCCGTCATCCACCGCCGCGACGCCTTCCGGGGCGAGCAGCATCTGGTGGACGCCTTGGATCGCGAACACATTCCGGTCTACTGGAACACCGTGGTGGAGGAGATCCTGGGCGAGGAGTCGGTGCGGGCTGTGCGGATCCGCGACGTGCATAGCGGTGTGCAGCGTGAAGTTTCGACGGACGGTGTTTTCGTGGCCATCGGCGAGACGGCCAATGCCGACCTGGCCAGGGATCTCGGTCTCCAACTGAACGAGGACGGCACAGTTTTCGTGGACCACCGGATGCGTACAAGTCATCCCCGTATCTATGCCGCGGGAGACGTTACGGGCGGAGTGCGCCAGATCGTCACGGCCGTCGGCCAGGGATCCGTGGCGGCCTTGAGCATATTCGAGGATCTTTCCAAAGAGCCTTCGAACGATTGAGCTACCACCCACTCACCGACCGAACCTGGGACATGTCGGTCACGCCCTGCAGCACTTTGAGCAGGGCGTCCTGTTTCAGGGTCAGCATCCCGTCGGCCACGGCCTGATCCCGGATTTCCTCGGTATGGCCGCGGCGCTTGATCAGGTTTTTTATCCGCGTCGAGCTGGCCATCAGTTCATGAACGCCGATCCGGCCGCGGTAGCCCTGGTTGCACTGACCGCACCCCTTGGCCCGATACAATGAAATATCCCTGGACATGGGAATGTACTGGTCAAAGCCCGCCCCGAATTCTTTTTGCAGATCGTCCACCTCCTGCTTGGCGGGGCGATAGGCTTCCTTGCATTGGGTGCAGAGGGTTTTGATCAGCCTCTGGGCCACGACGCAGAGCAAAGAGTCCGCGAAGTTGAACGGGTCCAGATCCATGTCCAGCAGGCGCGTGATGGTTTCGGGCGCGGAATTGGTGTGCAGCGTGGAGAAAACCAAGTGGCCCGTCAGCGAGGCCTGAACCCCGATATGCGCGGTTTCCGCGTCCCGCATCTCACCGATCATGATCACATCCGGATCGGCCCGCAGGAAGGACCGCAGGGTTGTGGCGAAATCCAGGCCGATCTTGGGGTTGATCTGAACCTGGCGCAGGCCTTCCTGGGTGATTTCCACCGGGTCCTCGGCCGTCCAGATCTTGCGTTCGGAAGTGTTGATGTAGCTGATGGCCGAGTGGAGCGAGGTGGTCTTGCCGGAGCCCGTGGGGCCGACCACGACGATCAGCCCGTAGGGCTTGTAGACCGCGTTCTTGAACTTGGCCAGATTGTCGTCGGACATGCCCAGCTTTTCCAGGGGCAGGGGCTTGCCCGAGGCCAGTAGGCGCAGGACCACGTCTTCATGGTTTTCGATGGTCGGCAGGATGGCCACCCGAAATTCAACAATTTTACCCAGCTCAGGCAGGCGCATCTTGATTTTGCCGTCCTGAGGCAGACGGCGCTCCGCGATGTTCAGGTGGGCCATGATCTTGATCCGGGAGATGAGCGGCTTGGCCATGCCGGCGCGAATTTTCCGGAACTCATGGCAGCTGCCGTCGATCCGAAACCGTACCGAGCAGAATCTGTTGCGCGGATCGGGTTCGATATGGATGTCCGAGGCATTGCGGCGCCAGGCCTCCACCAGCAGGGCGTTCACCAGCCGCACGACCTCGGAATCCGTGACCCCGGTCTCCATGTCCAGATGCGGTTCCACTTCCTCATCGATTCGCGCTTCCACCGAATCCCCAAGTTCCATCAGTTCCTCTGAACCCAGGCGACGGTAGAACAGCTCGATGAATCCATGGATGTCGGAAATCAGGGCAACCTTCGGTTCGATCCGGCTGGTGCCGAAAATGAATCGGATTTCATCCAGTCGGGCATGATCGAAGGGGTTGGCCATCAGCACGGTGATGGTGTTCCCGTCAACAGCCAGAGGGGTCCACCCGGAGCGTTTCAGGTATTCCGGGTCCAGCTTGCGCTTTTCCAAGAGTTCAAAGGGGGCGTCGATATTCGGATCGAAATCCACGAAGGGCACTTCATAAAAAGTGGCCAGAGATTCACCCAGGGCCTGCTTACTGATCTTCGCTTCCCGCAGGAGCAACTGGTCCAGGTCCTCGTTGTTTTCTTTGGCGGACAAGGTCAGCTCGGCAAGCTGCTGCTCGGCAAGGTCTCCCTTCGAGATCAGCTGACTGTAGCGATGCTGTGGGCGGCTTTCCTTTTGCCCGATGGCCTTCAGCTTCTCAGCTAGGCCCGGGTGGTTCGGGTTCAGGCGGTGGGCCTGCCAGAAGGCTTGCTTGGCCTGGACCAGATCCTTGGCCTGGAACAAGGATTGGCCGAGCTGGTAGTACAACGCCGCCTGTTCATGCACGGTTAGGGATGATTCCATCAACGCCTTGGCCAGAAAATCAGCCATTTCCCGGTGTTGGCCCAGGGCCCGCAGGGACTGGATCAGCAGGGTGATCACGGCAAAGGTTTTCTTGCCACTGCGATAATCGTCGAGCAGTGAAGTGGCGGCTTCCTGGAATCTTCCCTGCCGGAAGAGCGCTTCCCCCTGAAGGTTGGTTGATGAAGCAGTTGTCATTGGTTCATTGAGGTAAAGGCTGGGTGATGCCTGGTGCCTTGATCGCAAGACGGGTCTGAACGGAGCCGTCCTGCTCGGCGATGACGACATCCGCGATGGTTTCCGAAGTTATTACGATGCTCGAATAATCGGCGGCAGCGACAGGAACATGGCCGTCGAGACGGATAATCCAGTCCCACAGCACTGCCGTGGCTTGGGCTAAATGGTGCGGTTCAAATTCCGGGATGACAGTCAATGGGCGAACTTGCGGTTCCAAAGGAATCCGGATGTGGGAATTGCGGCTGACGGATTCGTTCCATTCGGCGATCTGTCGACTGAAGCGGATCAGCAGCAACCGGAGGTGCTCCTGATCGATCTCCGGGGCGATCAGGCAGTACCGACCCCAGTCCAGTCTGCCCAGCCGATCATAGCTGCGCAGCCTGTCGCGGATCTGGGCCGAAAGGTCCCGCTCCATCCATTCGGCCATCATCAACCCATGGTTCAGATGAACGCTTTCCAGGCCGTATAACTCGAACACGGCCAGGGAAAAGCAGCTGCGCTTGCGGAAAGCCTTGTTCAATTCCTCATGCAATGCCCTTTTCAGTCCTGAAGAGGTTAAAATGCCGGCGGAAATGCTCATCTGGTGCACGGCGGCGATCTGTTTTTGATTAAGCAGAAATTTCTGGGCCTTGCGGACCCGCCAGCAAAGTTCTCCGGGAAAATACGGCCGCAGCAGGTAGTCGTCGATGGAATTGCCATCAGCAGGAAATCTAACGAAATCCTCTCCCGAGCCGATCATGATGATCTGGAGATGCTGGTTTTGAAAGCGGTTGCGGTGCCGCAGGAGATGCACGAAATCGAAGCCGCCGATATCCGTGGCCTCCACCTGGACAAGAACGATTCTCAAGTTCTTGTGATCCTCCAGCAGACTCAACGCCCTCAAGTGGCTCGTCGCGGTGAAGACCTTGAAGCCGCTCCTGCGCAGTTCCAACTCCATGGATCTCCCCTGTTCGATGTCAGATTCAATCAGGAGGATGGAGACGTTCAGATCTTCCGGCTCTTCGTCATGGTTCCACTTATCCATACCGACCTCAGTTCGTTGCGCTTGCGAAGATAATCGACATCAGCTGAAGCTTCCATTGCATTCATTACAATTATCCCTGGACATGAGGAAATGCAACCAAATTGACTTGCACCATTCTTGCAATTATTGCGGTTCATTCGGCTGGAGCGTATTTTTGAAATATGAACCGCCCGCTACGCTCAAGCCCGCAGAGGCCGCCAAGAAGATTTCGTCTTCCGCTGGAAAGGTGTGTTAAGCCAAAAAGGCTTCACGTCTGCCGGCGATGTCTTGTTCATCCCGTCAAAGAAGGCAACCTTTCTGAAAGCAGCTCCTTTCCTGCTTTCAGAAAATGTTTCCCCTTGGCGATCTCGGCGTCTTCAGCGATCAACGGGAGCGAGCGGTTTAATGTTTTTTTGAGACGCGCTTCACTCAATGCGCTGTGTCGGCGCAATACAGATAAACGAGCAACTACAAAGAGGAGTCAAACATGTCGTGGGTAGCCATCAGGCGTTTCAATGTTGGAGATCCGGATATCGCACGGACGAAAAAACACTGGGAAGATGTGGCCGAGGATCTGGGTTTGCTCGCCGAATCCAATGTTTTGCTTGAGGAAGGAGATAAAGAGGTCAAGCTGTATGTCAGCGAAACAGTAAACGAGTTTTTCAAAGGCCAGCCAGGAGGACACTACTCCTGAAAATTCCGGACAGTGTCGTTTCGATCAATCTGCCACCGCGCAACCGTAATTTGCCTTGGCGCGGCCCGACAATCCGTACCGGGTCGCGCCAATGCATCAATCTCATCGACCCTGTCATGGTCGCTGGAAACCAGCATACAGGCCCTCCCGACAAAGCAGGCAGGGCTCCTGTATTGCACACCCCATGTTCCACGCCAATCGGGCAAAAAGGTGAACCTCCGTCCCAAAGGCCTCGCCATCCTCCGTTGGAATACGCCTCGCCCATGCCGGAAAAGCACGAAAATGGAATCCAGCTGCGGATCATGGATGTGGATCGGGATCTCCACTCCCGGCTCGATTTCCAGTTGCGAAAACTCAGCCTGTCCGAATCCGCCCCCCTGGACCAGAACGGCGATTTTCACCCCGGAAAACTTCTAACGAGAAACTTTAATCATCGATATAAAAAGTAATGTAGGTATTCCCGGAGAGGTGGAAGTGCAGCACGTCGCGGGCCATCTTGGCCAGTAGAAAAAGGCCCAGTCTGGAAAGATCCTGGTCGTTTGCGCAGGAGGGGTGGATGGGGGGCGGACAGCGGTCCACGTCTTCGACCTGCGAGCCGCATATGATTTCCACGAACATGCCCTCTTCCTTGCGCTGGATGTCGAACAGGCATGTCTTGCCCTCATCGGCGACGTGCTCGCAGAGATGGCTGAACGTTTCTTCGCAGGACAGGCGCAGACGATGGAAGGCTGTGTCGCTTATCTTGAACTTATGCCGAACATCCTCCAGCGTGGCCAGCAGCTTCGGCATTTCCTCAGTCCGGGGCAGAAGCCGAAACGTCATTTGGGGCTTGGGAAAGAGAACCAGCAACAGGCTCATGGCCATTGCCACAAAACCGCCCATGGCCACGCCGCTCTGGAGTACCGGGCTCAGAGCCACGGGCATTACATCCGGAAAGAAGTTGCGAGTCTCGGCTACAAGCCCGGCACACAGGGACAGCCCCAAGATCAGCCCGATCTGGAAACTCAGCCCGGAGCTGATGATCAGGCTGATGCCAGCGGCAAAGAGCATCCCGCAGATGACCACGAGCATTCCGCCGATGACCGGGGCGGGCAGGTCCAACAGAAAACCGGATATTTTGGGCATAAAAGCCAGTGCGAAGAGGATTGCCGCGCCCATCAGGCCGACGCGACGCGAGGCGACGCGGGTCATCTTCAGCAGCGGCAGGTTGTCGCAGAACGTAGCCACGGGCGCGGCGCCGCTTAATCCGGCCAGCCCCTTGGCCACGGCGTCCCCGTACAGCCCGGTTTGGACCCGCTGATAGTCCACTTTGCGAAACCGGCGCAGCGAGAACTGCTGAACGAGCATGATGTTCCCGGTTCCCTCCATGGAACTGACTACGGCGGCCATGACAAATGCCGCCAGAAGCGGCACATGGCTCAGCCCCAGATCCAGCTCGAGGCCCGGCCAGGCCCATTGCGGCAAGCCTATCCACGGTGCCGAGACAGCCTGTTCGAGCTCAAGTATCCCGAAAAACCAGGCCGCAGCACATCCCGCGCCCAGCCCTAAAAGCGGGGTCCAGAGCCGCAGAGTCGTATTTCCGAATAGCATCAGCAGCACCAGGGCGGACATGGTGATCACGCCCACGATGTAGTTGGAGGCCGATCCGAATCCGGGCCGGTCCGGAAGTCCGCCCTGCCACAGTTCGATGGCAATGGGCATCAGGCTGAGCGCCACGAGGATGATCATGATCCCGCCGATTTGCGGGGTGACGATATGGCGCAGGAATCGCAGGAAATAGGAATAGAAAAAGACCACCGGCGCGCTGAGCAGGGTCATGGTGGCCATCAACTCCAGTCCGCCCATGCGCACCGCGCCGAGAGTACAGGCGAGAAATGCGGAATAAGAACCCATGAAGAGCACGAATCCGCAGCCGATGCGTCCCACCCGCAGGGTCTGGATCAAGGTGCCCAGGGCCGCGACAATGATGGTGGCAAAGGTGACGAAGGCGACCTGCTCGGGCGGAGTGAGCGTGGCCTTGCCGATCATTATCGGCAGGAAGATAATTCCGTCGAAGATCAGGGAAACATGGGTCAACCCCAAGAGCAGGGACAACCCCCAACCTGCCTTGTCGTCCGCGGCATGGAGGATGCGGTCTGAATCAGCGCGTAAGGTCATGGGTGTTATTTGGCTGTTGATGCGTGGTAGTCATTAGCAGGGACGGAATAGAGCTGCTTCTCTGACCGTCCACGCCATCATAATTTTGTTCACTTGCTTTTTTTTGCTGTTGAAAAGCACCTTTACTTATCAAGCCACTACATGTCGACTGTCATGGTTCGTGATATGGTGTTGTACGGGCGCACCAAGACTGGCCGGGCTGGATTCCGGAATAGTCCGGTCGACATGCCAGTCCTTCTTGCTCCGCTTGTGCTGAAGTAGTAGTGGCGGCCGTTTTCTTCTGGAAATGAAAGACGTAATGCAACTGCTCATTTGTGTTCCGGCTTGCCTCGATTTTTCACCCTCGCAACTCCTTCGCTGGCTTCGCAACATCGAACCATTGCCCGAATAAACATCCGTTGGCGTTTCAGGCGTCCAGCAATGGTTTGATGAACGAATCTTGGCTCAGTCAGACAGGCGAGGCCAAAAATCGAGATAAGCCGGAACAATCCTGGGTACTTTCAGAATATGCTGAATAGTTACGGCCGAACAAGCGAGGGGCGGCTTCGGAAAGAGGGCAGCGATGCGCAGAGGTCGAGCATCACGCCCTTATTGAAAAACCTTGAAATGCTCCGCATGGGAGTTTTAAGCCGTTTGGGAATGGAGATTCATTGCCCGCAGGATTGAAGACGCGGGAGGGCGATGACCCTCCCGCATGAGGTTGGCAACAGTTGTTGCGTAGACTGTCGCTTCGTTTTCTGAAGCGACTTGTTCAACATCTCATCAGAACATGTATCCCACCTGCACACCAAGCCTGAAGTTGTTCATGTCCACGTTGGAGCGAAAATTTGTCCCGCTGAGATGGACATTCATATCTTCCGTCCATTGGTACTTTGCGTTGACGCCGGCAAACAGATTCGGGGTGAACCTGTAGTTGACGTCCGTAAAGAGTTGAACGCCGAAGACCCAGTCCTCACTCACATTGGCACTGCGGCCGCCTACATCGACATCCAAATCCAGCCAGCTGTAGGAAAGCCCGCCGCCAAAACCCAGCACAACGTTCGGTGCGACTTCGGCCGCGTACTTCAGGTTCAATTCCAGAGGGACGAAATGAACCCTGGTGTCAATGGTTTGAATAGTCACTCCGTCAAGAGAAACAAGCCTGTCGTTAGTGGCTCGTGCCCAGCCGATCTCACCGCCGACATACAGATTCGGGAAGAGTTGGTGGTATCCTTCAACACCCAGATAAATCCCGTCCGACAGATCTACGTCGAACACGCTGTCTTGGAAGGAGATCCAATTAACCTTGAACGCCGCATTACTTTGGCCCAGGGCGAATCCTTCGAGCCTCATCTGGGCGAAGGACGTCGACGAAGACAACAAGACCGCCAGAAACACCGCAATAACTAACTTCTTCATGATCCATTCCTCCTTTTGAAATGTTTCTTCCAAAACTTGCTCTTGCCTGAAAATTGCCTGAAATGCCTCAGAAAATCCCTCCTTTGTTTGTGAGGCAATGGCGATTGCATATTCAAGCGGCAGACCTATTCCATTTCATGGAAACGTCCGCCGTGGCCGGATTGGGCGTACCGATGAACGATGGCGACATCATTTCAAAATACGTATTACGAATCGAGCCGCAAAACTCGGTTGGGGGTTAGCCCTAAAACCTTCTTTTTCCGCATTGCCCTGGTTCGGGTGGATAGCCGTAAAAATAGGTATAGCCAAATGAAAGTCAAGAAAATTGATATGTTATGTCGTATCGCGGAGGGTTGATTTTGAAGTTTGTTCCTATGAATACGACAGCTGTTTACAGTCAGGAGCTTCCAATTTATCCGCGCGCCATCTGAATTGGTGCGGGGCCTGGACTGAAAAATTACTGCATCGAGTCTGATCAGCGGGAAAGGTGCTCCTCCAGCCGAAGACAACAGCCGTTGCGGTCGAATCGTTAAATCAGATGATTGTTTTGTGTTGAAGCGCTGGGTGGATAAATGCCCTGATGAAGCATCAAGCTCCTCGGTGGCTCATATTCTGAAAAAAAAAGGGATCACTTCATGTATTGAAAGCATGGGAACATTAATTGCTAGAGTTTAACGCCTGGCAACTTTTTCCCATGGAGGGGGTTATGCGAATTGATGGCTATCGGGAAATCTGGAAAATGGAAGAAGTAGTCAACCGCTCGTTGCATGACAGAGCAGGTTCAGCGGGGGAACAACGCAGCGCCCCGACCTCCTGGGGTTCTGATGCCGTAACGATATCGCCCGCGGCCAGAGACGCTCAGAGTGCATTGAGAAAAGATGAAGAAACGGACGGTGACAATACAGCGGCGGAGGCATTCAAGGCATATATGGACAAGACAAGAGGGGGGAGCGGTTCGTCTGGGGACTCGCCGATCGAGGCGTTGAAGGCCAGGCTGAAGGATTTGGAAAACAAGTTGGCTTCCATCGCCGCCAGCCCCACAATGCAGGAACAGACAAAGAACAGCATGATGCAGGCAATTCAGGCTGAAATAACACAGGTCACTGCGCAAATCGCCGAGCTTGAAGCACAAGCCGCGGAAGGTTCGGGCAAAAAATAGTCGCGTGAAAGCGTGACGGGGACAATCAACGCCTAAAGAGCGGTAGTTTGCCGAGTTCCGCCTAAACGGTTTTTGCGGCTTGGAGCTGCGCTTCCGGGGGGCGGACGCGGGGTTTGGCGGGTTGTCGGGCCAGGATTGTGATTCCGTCGCGGGTGAACTGCTTGATTTTGGTAATGAAGGTCCGGGGATCGTCCTTGCCCTGGGCGATGTCCTCCAGGTTTTTTTCCCAGAGATGGGTAATCTTGGCTGAGGTCAGCTGAGGCACGGTGGATTCCACGAAGTCGATCAGGGTGGTCCCGGTGTCCGTGGCGATCAGCCGCTTTTTTTCGCGGCGGACATAGCCTCGCTCCACCAGCAGTTCGATGATCGCCGCCCGGGTCGACGGCCGTCCGATACCCACGGTCGGTGCGGGCTGGGATTGATCCTCCAGCCCCATGATGTTTTCGTTCTCCAGGCCGCCCACCTCGAACTCGCCTTTTTCCATGGCGCCAAGCAGCGTCTTTTCCGTGAAATGAGAAGGAGGCTTGGTCTTGCTGGCCTTGACCTCGGTCTTGTCTATGTGAATCGCGTCCCCCTGCCGCAATAGCGGCAGAACCACGTCGTCTCCCTTGCGCCAGGGCTCGGCTACCAGCCAGCCCGTCTCCATAAAGATTTTGCCGCCGGCGTGCAGCTTCTCTCCGCTCACATCGAGAATCACTTTGGTATTTTGCACCTTGGCCGGGGGCAGGAACGCGGCCAGAAGCCGCCGGGCCACCAGATCGTAGAGCTGCTTCAGAGGTTGGGCCATGGACGAGGACGGCGTCTTGCCCGTAGGCAGAATGGCGTAATGGTCCGTGACCTTGGCGTCGTTGACGCAGGCAAAGGATTGTTCGCTTTTCAACCTGTTCAGGGCCAGGTCGATCAGGGGTTTGTAGCCTTTGGGCAGGGCGGCCATGCGCTGGGGCATTTCCTTGAAGATTTCCTGGGTGATGTACTGGCTGTCCGTACGCGGATAGGTGATTACCTTTTCCACCTCGTACAGCTTCTGGGCCATGTCCAGGGTCTGCTTGGCGGAAAAACCGTATCGGGCATTGGCTTCTTTCTGGAGCGCGGTCAGGTCGTAGAGCAGGGGCGGGGCGATGACGACCTCTTTCTGATCCAAAGCGGCCACGATTCCGTCCTGTCCATCCACCTTGGCGGCTTGATCCGCGGCGTCCTGTTTGGTGGCGAATCTGTCGCCGCTATAATCCGGCGGCGCCATGACCTGGGCCGGGAACGGAGTCCTGGCTTCTTCGGTTTCGTCTGTTTCACCAGACAGGGCGCGGACCGTGGCCGTACAGGTGAAAAACGGTTCGGAAACAAAGGCATCAATGGCTTTGCGGCGATGCACCAGGAGCGCCAGCACCGGGGTCTGAACCCGTCCAATGCTGAACTTGTCGCCGCCCTTGATGGTGTAGGCGCGGGAGAAGTTCATGCCCACCAACCAGTCCGATTCAGAGCGGGCCCGGGCCGAGGCCGCCAGATTGTCGAATTTGTGCCCGGGCTGCAGTTCAGCAAAGGCCTTGCGGATGCCGGCGTCCGTATTGTCCAGGATCCACAATCGGCGAAACGGTTTGCTGCATTGCAGGTAGCCGTACAGGTGTCGAAAGATCAGCTCTCCTTCCCGTCCCGCGTCCGTGGCCACGATAATCTCGCCTACGTCCTCGCGGGCCAGCAGACCTCGCAAGACGCCGAGCTGGCTGGCGGTGCTGGGCATTTCCTTGAGTTGAAAGTTCTCCGGGAACATGGGCAGGTTCGCAAAGGACCACTTCACCCAGGCTGGATTCTGCTCTCCGGGAAAGGCATAGCCCAGCAAATGGCCGATCATCCAGGAGATAACGTATTGCTCGTTTTCCAGGTATCCGGAGGAACGACCAGAAGAGGCCTTGGACGCCACCTTGAGCACCCGGGCCAGATCCCGTCCGGCGGACGGCTTCTCGGCCAGAATCAGGGGTTTCATGTCGTCCCATCCGTCATTTGCCCGTCCACTTCAGCCTGTACAGGTCGCGGCGCCGGCTTTTCATGTTCTGGACGCTGCCCTGGCGGCGGAGTTCCTTGAGCAGGTCCAGGTCCACGTCGGTGATCAGCGTGGTTTCCGTGTTCGGCGTGGTTTCGGCGGCAATGGCGTCATGGGGAAAGGCGAAATCCGAGGGCGTGAAGATGGCGGACTGGGAGTACTGGATGCCCATTGTTTCGACCTTGGGAATGTTGCCCACGCTGCCGGAGATGACCACATAGCATTCGTTCTCAATGGCCCGGGCCTGGGCGCACAGTCGCACCCGCAGGTAGGCGTTCTTGGTATCCGTCCAGAAGGGGACCAGGAGGATGTTCGCCCCGCGTTCCACCAGCAGCCTGGCCAGTTCCGGAAACTCGATGTCGTAGCAGATCAGGATGCCGATCCGGCCGATGTCCGTATCGAAGGTCTTGAGCACCTCGCCGCCGGTCAGCCCCCATGCGCGGTCCTCGTCCGGCGTGATGTGCAGCTTGTACTGGGCGTCCCAGGTTCCGTCCCGGCGGCAGAGAAAGGAGACGTTGTACAGCTTGTGATCCCGGTACTCCGGCACAGATCCGCTGACGATGTTGATGTTGTAGGCCAGGGCCAGGCGCATCAACTCCTCGCGCAGCACCTCGGTGTACTCGCCCAGGCGGCGCATGGCTTCGGGAGGGCTTTCGTTCTCGTACTGGGCGATCAGCGGAGCGTTGAACAATTCCGGAAAGAGGACCAAGTCCGTGCCGTAGTCGGAAACAGTGTCCACGAAGAACTCCACCTGTTGCTGGAAATCGTCGAAGGACGCGAATCGCCGCATCTGCCACTGCACCGTGCCCAGGCGGACAACTGTCTTGCGCCCGCCGATGAGCCGGGTTCTGGCCTCGTAGTAGATGTTGTTCCACTCCAGGAGCACGGCATTGCCTTCGGATTGGTGGTCTGAAGGATAATAGTTCTTGAGCAGGCGTTTGACGTGGAAATCGTTGGAAAGCTGGAAAGACAGGACAGGGTCGTAGATTTCCTTGCGTTTGACCCGGTTGATGTATTCCTGGGGTTGGATTTCCTCCTTGAATTTGCGGTAGCCGGGAATTCGGCCGCCGACGATGATCCCGCGCAGATTGAGCTTTTCGCAGAGTTCTTTGCGGGCGTCGTACAATCTGCGGCCCAGGCGCATGCCCTGGTATTCGGGATCAACGATGATTTCGATGCCGTAGAGGTAATCGCCTTCGGGTTCGTGATTGGCCAGGGTGCCGTCGCCGACCACCTGCAGATAGGTGTGTCGCCCTACATAACCAGCGTAATCGATCATCATGGTCAAGGCCACGGCCACGGCCCGGCCCTTGTCCTCGATGCAGATTTGGCCTTCAGGAAAGCGCGCGATCATGGCCTCGACCTGCGATTTCTCCCAGGGCGAATCCACGGTGCGATAAACCCGCTGCATGATGGCCTGGAGGTCGGCGTAGTCGTCAATGCGCAGATTGCGCAGATTCAATTTGTGCGTAATGCTTGCGTTCATAATCCCTAGGTGTGAATTTGAATGTTTTCGAGACGGCTATATCACTTTCGGCGCCTTAAACCCTCGCTGTCCATGATATCCGGCGTAGGCGCTGCTCGTCCCAGTCGTCGCGCAACACGCGGTTGCGATATGTTTCCCGGCCCTGAGGGTCGGGCTTGCGGTGCAAGAGTCCTCGTAGGCCTGATTGTCGACAATGTCGAACGGGCGAAGCGAAATCGTCACTCTCCCGCAGGGCCGCCTGAAAACGGCTTTCATCCCACCGTTCATCAATCCTCCAGATCCGAAAATGGCGCATTTCGTCGCGGTCCGGCTTGCGTCCCAGAATATCCTGGTATGCCCTTATTATGATCCGCTGGTAATCCTGTGCATGACGGGGGGCGCATGCAGCAGTAACGCCACGACGAATAGGAAGAACCCTAGCCAAACATTGCGCCTGAACATGTCGCCTCCAATGATCATTGTGAAAATCAGCCGTGCAGTCCTTTACAAAAGGAGCGGCGCCGGGGCAAGGCAGAGTCCGCTCCATCAGGGCAGGTTTGTTTTCACGGCTGTTTACCCTGTTTTTGTCGGAAAACTCATTGCTGGCCTCGTAATATCAAGCCGTCTATCTCAAGCAACTAGGGAACAAAAGTCTAGTCCGATCTATACGCCTTAGTCAGTCCTTGCCTTCGAAAAGAGATAGAGTTACCCACGGAAAATCGGTTTGTCGCCGAGACGGGTATGGCCCCGTGCTCACCGGGAGTTCTGTTGAAGCCGTCCTACAAGTCGGATATTCAGAAGGTGGGACGGCATTGTCTTCCAGGGTTGCGATTTTTGCGTCGCGGCCCTTTTGTTTTTGACGTATGCAATAACCAACGAAACAACATCAGGCAGGAGTCATGACTAAACGACACGAGAGGTTCACCTTTACGATCTGGTGGAATCTATTATTGATCACCGTGGGCACGATCATCTATACGTTGGGGCTGAAAGGGATCGTCGTGCATCATGGTTTTATCCCCGGGGGAATCTTCGGGGTGGGCTTGCTCATCTATTATCAGTATCCGATTCTTTCCGCGGGCATCCTCTACTTCTTGTTGAACATTCCGCTATTCGTCGCAGGATGGGTCAACGTCAGCAAGCGCTTCTTTTACTACAGCCTGTACGCCATGATCGTGGCCACCTTAAGTTATGAGCTGGTCCATCTGGATTTCGGGGTCCGGGATCAACTCTATGCGGCCATTGCCGCGGGGGGGATCTGCGGCTTCGGGGTGGGCATCGTGCTGCGCTCGCTGGGCTCCAATGGGGGGATGGACGTCGTGGCCGTGATCTTGAATCAAAAGTACAATATCGGCATCGGCAAGACTTACTTCGTCTTCAATTTCTTTCTGTTCGGCATCAGCGCATTCATGTTGGATATCGACCTGATCATCGCCTCGTTGATTTTTGTTTTCATCACGTCCGTAGTTCTGGAATACACTCTGGCCCTTTTCAACCAGCGCAAGCTTGTGCTGATCATATCCGACCGAAGCAAGGAAATCGCCGATGAAATGATCAACCATCTGAAGATGGGGGCGACGTTCATCCGCGGACGGGGGGCGTATTCCGGTCAGGACAAAAACATTATCATGGCCATCACCAACAACATCGTCCTGAAGCGATTGGAGGAACTCGTATTCTCCAAAGATGAATATGCCATATTCATCGTTGAGAATACCTTCAATGTGCTTGGTTCGAGTTTTGCCAAGCGTAAAATCTATTGAGCCAAGTGATTATTCAGCTAATTTTGCAAAAGTGAACTGGATATAACCGGCGGAGGGTGTTGGGTTTCTTTTGCCGAGACGAGTCGAGCCCTGACCTTCTTGCCAGAGTATCGAGACTGAAGTACTGCAAATCAGCTTTAGTTGCGCGAAAAGGCGCATGAGGAAATCCTGCAAAAGAGGTGAATATGCGGTTCTTGATTGTTGAAGATGATTTTACCAGCCGATTGATGCTGCAGCGTATCGTCAAGCCCTATGCGCAGTGCGATCTTGCGGTGAACGGCGAGGAAGCCCTGGAGGCGTTCAAGCTCGCGCATCAGGAAAATCAGCCCTATGATCTGATTCTGATGGACATCATGATGCCGATCAAGGACGGCCAGCAGGCTTTGCTGGACATTCGGGAGCATGAACGTTCCCTGGGACTGGGGCCCAAGGATGAAGTCCGCGTGATCATGCTCACGGCCCTGGGTGATCCGAAAAATGTCGTCGATGCCTACTACAAAGGCGGAGCAAGTTCCTATCTCGTCAAACCCATCGACAAAGGGCTCCTTCTGGAAGTCATTCGCAACACGGGGTTAAAAATTTGATTCGTTCCACGATGTGCAAGCAATGAGGCGTTGCGACGTCCCCTGCATGACCAGTCCCTCGAACTGCATGTGAAGTACACCCCGGCCAACGTCACGGTCGCGATCCGCGCTAATCTTCGCATCTTCTGAAAGAAATTGCGGTGCTTTCGTTCAAGCCCAAGTTTGGGCCTGACGATCCAGGGTTCTGTAGTTGATGGCCTCAGCCAAATGGTCCGAAGTCAAATTATCCGTGCCTTCCAGATCCGCTATGGTTCGGGCGATCCGCAGCACCCGGGTGTATGCTCTGGCGCTGAGGCTCAACCGACGCACGGCAGCGCCGAGAAAATCATGCTCGGCATCTCCCAGAAAGCAGAATTTGTTCAGCCAGCGCCCGTCCAGGTCGCTGTTGGTCAGCAGTGGCGTGTTCCGGTAGCGACTGGACTGGACGGCCCTGGCTCGTTCAATGTTCGCCAGCATGGTCGCGGAGTCCCGACTGCCGCTTTTTTGGCGCAGTTCCTTGTAGGGAACTGCCGGGACCTCCACATGCAGGTCGATGCGATCCAGGAGCGGTCCGGAAAGACGGGAGCGATAGCGCTGGATCTGCTGGGGCGAACAGGTGCACTGGTGATTTTCATCCGTCAGGTAGCCGCAGGGGCAGGGATTCATGGCCGCCACGAGCATGAGGTCCGCGGGGTAGGTCAGGGAGACGGCGGCTCTGGAAATGGTGACCACGCCGTCTTCCAGGGGTTGGCGGAGCACCTCCAGGACGTGCTTCTTGAACTCCGGCAACTCGTCCAAAAAAAGCACTCCCCGGTGAGCCAGGGAGACTTCGCCAGGCCGAGGGTAATGCCCTCCGCCGATCAGTCCGGCGTCGGAGATGGTGTGGTGGGGAGAACGAAAAGGTCGTGTGACGACCAGGGGCTGATTCTTGGTCAGCATCCCGGCAACGCTGTAGACCTTGGTCACTTCAAGGGCTTCCTCGAATTCCAGGGCCGGCAGAATGGAGGGCAGCCGCTTGGCCAGCATGGTCTTGCCGCTGCCCGGGGGGCCGAGAAAAATAAGATTGTGGTTGCCCGCCGCTGCGATTTCAATTGCCCGCTTGGCGTGCTCCTGCCCCTTGACCTCGCTGAAGTCCAGGGGTGACTGATGGCGATTTTTCCAGAGTTCGTCCAGATCACAGTCAGCCGGGGAGATTGCTTCCTCGCCCAGAAGAAAGCGTACGGCCTGAGACAGGCTGTGTGCTCCGTAGACGGGAAGTTCCTTGACTACCGAGGCTTCCTGGGCATTGTCCGCGGGAACGATCAAGCCACGTGCTCCCATGGATCTGGCCTTCAGGGCCAGCGGCAGGATTCCGGAAACCGGTTTGAGTTCACCAGTGAGGGACAACTCTCCGGCCAGAAAATACCCTTGTACCTGATCCTGGCGAACGACATCGATGCCGGCAAGAAGTCCCATGGCCAGGGGCAGATCGTAGGCGCTTCCTTCCTTGCGCATGTCCGCTGGAGCCAGGTTGACGGTGATTCTGGCCGGCGGAAGCTTAAAGCCGGTATTCTTTAAGGCGGCAAAAACGCGTTCCTTGCTTTCTCGAACCGCTCCCTCGGCAAGCCCGACCATGGTAAATGAGGGCATTCCCTGACGGGCAAAATCCACTTCCAGCTCAACATGGAACGCTTCGATGCCCATGAGTGCGGTGGTGGCGATTTTGGCCAGCATGCTACTCCTTTGGTAGGGTTGGGGGATGCTGGAAGAGCGGGAAATCTTTGCAACGTGGGCCTTTTGCCGACGCTAATCCGAAGCCTATTCCAAAAGTTTTCCGATACGGTTCAGGCGCGGACCATGGTCCGATTCCCATGACCAGTAGATCCGCCAGGCCTTGCCCCGGATCCTTTCTCGATCCACGAAGCCCCAGAACCTGGAATCCAGGGATTCATCGCGGTTGTCGCCCAGGACAAAGTACTTGTCCTCCGGCACCTTGATCGGGCCGAAACTGTCCCGCGGCTTGATGATCCGGTGCGGATCACTGTGCTGGACGTACGGCTCGTACAGTTCGCGTCCGTTCACCAGGATATCCTTGTTGCGCACCTCGACGATATCGCCGGGAAGGCCGATAATCCGTTTGATGAAGTCCTTGGGGCAGCTCTCGTCGGCATACCCCTGGAACGGGAGATTGCATTCCAGCCATCTTCCGGGTTCATCCGTCAGACGCGGGACATCCTGTCCGTACAAAAAGACGATGATGTCGCCGCGCTCCGGATCGCTCAGGTCGATTGCGGTTCCGGCTAAGGGAATCTTGACGTCATAGGCGAACTTGGAAACCAGAAGGTGATCGCCGATGAGCAGCGTGTCCATCATCGATCCAGAGGGGATCTTGAATGCCTGAACCACAAAAAAACGGATCAGCAGGGCCAGAATCAGGGCAAACAGGATGGCTTTGAGGTATTCACCCACTGTGGCCATCAGGGATTTGGGCATGAAGGATTACCTGTTGCAGCGGCTGATTCGGAAATCAGCCTGAATCATAAAATTCCTGTATGTTAGCATTGCGCCAGTCCTATTCGATCTGCTTTCCGAAACGGTCCCAGCGCACATTGCTCAGGAACCAGCGTGGGCTGGCGGACCAATAGATCCTCCACGCCTTGCCCTTGATCTGTGATTTGGGCACGAATCCCCAGAACCTGGAGTCATGTGAGTTGAAACGGTTGTCGCCCAAGGTGAAATAGTGATCGTCAGGAACGGTCTCTGGCCCAAAATGCACGCGAGTCGGTCCGGGGTGGAGCGTCAGGTAGGGCTCTTCCACGCTTTCACCGTTGATGTACAGGTTTTCGTCCCGGACTTCGACGACATCCCCGGGCACCGCCACCACGCGTTTTATAAAGTCCTTGGATGGGTCTTCAGGATACCGGAATACGATCACGTCCCCGCGTTCCGGATCCTGCAGGGAGAGGATGCTCCAGTCTGTAAAGGGCGCTTTGATGTCGTAGGCAAATTTGGTTACGAACAAACGATCGCCGATCTGCAAGGTTTCCAACATTGAACCGGAAGGAATCTTGAAGGCCTGAATAATGAACGTACGGATGATCAAGGCCAGAATCAGGGCGATGATCAATGCTTCGGAATATTCTTTGAGAATTGTCTGCCAACGGGGGTTCATGAATGCTCCTTTTCCTAATCCTTGCGTAGTACGGCCAGAAAGGCTTCCTGAGGGATGTCGATGTTGCCCATGCGCTTCATGCGCCGCTTGCCTTCTTTTTGTTTTTCCAAAAGCTTGCGCTTGCGGGTGATGTCGCCGCCGTAGCATTTGGCGGTCACGTTTTTGCGCATCGGAGCCACGCGTTCCTTCGCGATGATGCGTTGCCCGATGGCAGCCTGGATGACGACCTCGAAAAGTTGTCTGGGGATGACGCTTCTGAGACGGCTGGCCAGTTCACGCCCCTGGGCGTAGGCCTTGTCCTTGTGCACGATGATGGACAGGGCGTCTACCGTCTCGGAATTGATGAGAATGTCCAGCTTGACCAGCTCCGAAGGCCGAAAATCGATGAACTCATAGTCCAGCGAGGCATAGCCGCGGGTCACGGACTTGAGGCGGTCGAAGAAGTCGTAGACGATTTCCGCGAAGGGCAGTTCGTAAGTCACGATGACCCGGGTGGAGGAGAGAAAGCGGAGGTCTTTCTGGGTGCCCCGGCATTCTTCGCACAAGGCCAGCACGGCGCCGAGGTACTCGTTGGGCACGTGGACTTCCATGTGCACGTACGGTTCGGCAATATGCTCGATCTTGTTCAGCGGCGGCAGCTTGCTGGGGTTGTCCACCGGGAGCGTTTCCCCCTCCAGGGTTCTCACCTGATAGATGACCGAGGGCGCGGTAACCAGCAGGCGGGCCTGGAATTCCCGTTCCAGACGCTCCTGGATGATCTCCATGTGCAGCAGCCCAAGGAAGCCGCAGCGGAACCCGAAACCCAGGGCATGCGAGGTTTCCGGTTCAAAGGTGAATGCTGCGTCGTTGAGCTGCAGTTTTTCCAGGGAATGCTTCAAGGTCCCGTATTCGTTCGGTTCCACGGGGTACATGCCACAGAAAACCATGGCCGTAATTTTCTTGAATCCGGGAGCAGGGCTGAGTGTGGGATTGTCCGGGTCAGTGATAGTGTCGCCAACCCTCGCGTCCGTGAGAATCTTGATGCCGGCGCATAAGAAGCCGACTTCTCCGGGCCCCAGTTCGTTCAGGGCGATGGGGTCAGGAGAGAAAACGCCGAGTTTGGTGACCTCGAAACGGGCCTTGGTGGAGTGAAGCAGAATATCCTGGCCGAGCTTGATCCGCCCGTCCACGACCCGGAACAAGACGACCACGCCAAGATAGGTATCGTACCAGGAGTCGAAAATCAGGGCTTTCAGCGGAGCTTTGGTATCGCCCATGGGCGGAGGCAGGTCGGTGATGATCCGTTCCAGCACCTCTGGCACGCCCTGGCCGGTTTTTGCGCTGATCAGCAGGGCATCCTTGCAGTCCAGGCCGATGATTTCCTCTATTTCGGCCTTGATGCGTTCCGGTTCCGCGCTGGGCAGATCGATCTTGTTCAGGACTGGAATGATTTCCAAGTTGTTTTCCAAAGCCAGATAAGCGTTGGCCAAGCTTTGCGCTTCAACCCCCTGGGATGCGTCCACCACCAAGAGAGCCCCTTCGCAAGCCACCAGACTTCTGGATACTTCATAGCTGAAATCCACATGGCCTGGCGTGTCGATCAGGTTCAAGACGTAATCCCGCCCATCCTTGGCCTTGTAAGGTATCCGTACACTCTGGGCCTTGATGGTAATGCCCCGTTCCCGCTCCAGATCCAACCGGTCCAGATACTGTTCCTTCATTAGTCGATCGTCTACAAGTCCGGTCGCCTGAAGGATGCGGTCGGCGAGGGTGGATTTCCCGTGGTCAATGTGAGCGATAATACAGAAGTTGCGTATGCGTTGCTGGTCAATCATAATGTGTTCAATTCCTTATCTTGCAAAGTCCGCCGGAGCAAGCGGAGTCAGGCCGTCGCGTGGTGTTTCAAGGTAATTTCCGTCCTCCGACCAGATCCGCTGGAAAAGAGATGGACCTTGGAGAAGGAGGAATTGGCGTACACTCCTGAAAAGCCCGATAAATTCGTCTCAACACGGAAAAGCCGCTACCTCCGGCAACGGCCTTTTCCTGGGTATTTCAGGGTTTGTCAAACCTGATTGTTGCATCTCGGGGATATTTCTCAGATCACATCAGGCACGCAATCGTTATCGCGATCGAAATAGCACGCAATCGAAGCCGATTGTGCCATCCTAATTGCACTTGTGAAGTGAAGTTGCCTGAATGTAAGCAGCAGCTCTTGTTGTGATTATTCGCTTCGCGCGCGTACGATTGTGCAATTTCGATTTTGATTTCGATTTTCTGAGGCTGGGGGTACGGCTGAATAGTTTGTGATGATGAAGTTTTTTTTGTCTGGAAAAAGCAGATGATAATCAAAAAAAAAATTGCTTCGGGCCACCGGCAATCAAAAGAAAACATTCCCGTCCGGATTTTCCGGACGGGAATGTAATTCTGCTGGAGCTGGCGGTATCGTTTTTGGTTCAGGTGGATAGATGTGAAGTGAGTTCACTCCCTGCAGGTGCTTGCTGTTCTGTTGCCAAACCCATGCAGCCTGATACCACAATCTGCGGCACTTTATCTGTTTTACGACGTTCCTAAAAGAAACCGGATTTCGTCGTCGGTCAGGGCGAACATGACCGATGGCTTGGGTTTGTATGTTCCTCGTCGTTCAGTATTATCCCGGCGGTCTTTGCCTGAACGCAGTGTACATGGGCAATTCCGGCACATGCTTGCGCGGCATTCATCGGGAAGTTGAAGATCCGGAAAGGCGCGTCGCTCCCCCGCCTGTCGCCGATCCAGTCCGTTTCTGCGGTCTGATTTCCGTCTTCTATCCATTCCGGCAGCCTTCCGGGGAGATTCTTCCATACCGCAGTCCCACAGCGCGAGCTTCTCCATTGCTGATCATCCTTTGTTTTCCGGGAAGTTCAGAAAAACTTCCCTATATTGAAGCCGGCAATCAAGGAGATCATCAGGACGTGAAGCCGCTGTCAGGCTAATGCGTGTGCGGTTGATGCTCTTCCTTGAGCAGGCGTCGGGACAACGGCATCACGTCCGTTGACTGAACACAAAAGATTTCCTCCCGGACGCCGACGGCAAGGGCTTGGCACAGGACTTCATCCATGTGTTCGACGGTAACGATCTCCAGGTCCTTGAGGATATTCGCCGGAACTTCCTTCAGATCCTTGGCGTTGTCCGCGGGAATGATCACCTTGGAGATCAGGCCGCGGTGGGCAGCCAGGAGCTTTTCACGCAACCCGCCGATGGGCAGAACGCGCCCGCGCAAGGTGATTTCTCCGGTCATGGCCAGATCGTTGCGCACGGGCAGGTTGAGCAGGGCCGATGTCAGGCTGGTGGCCAGGGTGATGCCCGCGGAAGGACCGTCCTTGGGCGTGGCGCCCTCCGGGACGTGGATATGGATGTCGATTTCCTTGTAGAAGTCCGATTTCAAGCCGAACAGGTCGGAACGGGAGCGAACATAGGTCAAAGCGGCCCGTGCCGATTCCTGCATCACGTCCCCGAGCTTGCCGGTTATCTCCACCTTGCCGCTGCCGGGCATCAGGGACACCTCCACCAGCAACAGTTCTCCGCCAAGTTCGGTCCAGGCAAGGCCGGTGGCCACTCCGGGCTGCGACTTTTCCTCCCGCTCCCCGTACCGGTACTTGGGTACGCCGAGATAGGTGGAAACCGCGCTCTTGTTCACGAGCACAGGTTTGTCTGAACGTCCTTCTTCCACGACTTTGCGGGTCACTTTACGGCAAATGGAAGCCATTTCACGTTCCAGATTCCGCACACCCGCCTCACGGGTATAACGGCGAATGATTTCCAGTACCGCGCCTTCGGAAAAGGAAAGATCCGTAGTATTCAGCCCGTGCTGCGGCAACAGGCGCGGCATCAAAAAGTCCTTGGCGATTTTCATCTTTTCCACTTCCAGGTAGCCGGGCAGACGGATGATTTCCATCCTGTCCTGCAAAGGTCCGGGAATGGAGTGCAGCGTGTTGGCGGTGGTGATGAAGAACACCTTGGAGAGATCATAGTCCAGGTCCAGGTAGTGATCGCTGAAGGCATAATTCTGTTCCGGATCAAGCACCTCCAGGAGTGCGGCCGAGGGATCGCCCCGGAAATCCGTGCTCATCTTGTCCACTTCATCCAGACAAAAGACCGGATTGTTGTTCGTGACCCGGCGCAGGGACTGAATGATCTTTCCAGGCATGGCTCCGACATAGGTTCGTCGATGACCGCGAATTTCCGCCTCATCCCGGACGCCGCCAAGAGAAATCCGGACGAATTCCCTCCCCATGGCCCTGGCCACGGATTTTGCCAAAGAGGTTTTGCCTACTCCGGGCGGACCCACAAGGCACAAGATCGGCCCTTTGATTTTTTCCACCAAACTCTGCACGGCCAGGTATTCCAGGATACGCTCCTTGGGCTTTTCCAGGGCGTAATGGTCTTCATCGAGAATCTCCTGGGCGGCCTTCAAGTCCAGGCTTATGGGCTCAACGGTGTTCCATGGCAAATGCAATATCCAGTCCACATAGTTGCGGACCACCGTAAATTCAGCTGAGGAAGGCGGCATCTGGCGCAACTTCTTTATTTCGCGCGCGCACTTCTCCCTGGCCTCGTCGGGCAGATCCTTGGCCTCCAGCTGCTTCAACAGTTCGTCGACTTCCTGGCCGGATTCCTCCTCTCGGCCCATTTCCTTCTGGATGGCCTTGATTTGTTCATTGAGGTAGAAATCGCGGTGGTTGCGTTCAATCTGCTGCTTGACCCGAGATTTGACCTTCTTTTCCAGGGAAACCAAATCGATCTCCTTGAGCAGCATTTCATAGGTCTTTTCGAGACGGACCAATGGATCGGGCTCTTCCAAGACCGCCTGCTTTTCCGGAAAAGGAACCTTGAGATGGGGCATCACGCTGTCCGCCAAGCGCCCTGGTAAATTAAGAGAGGAGATGGCGGCCATGGTTTCCGGAGCGATTTTCTTGTTGACCTTGGCATATTCATGCAAAGATTCCTGAACCGCTCTGATCAAGGCCATGGCTTCAGGAGATTCATAGTCCTCGCTGGGGACGCCCTGCGCCAGCACCATGGGGCAGCCGGGGTCCACCTCTTCGATGCCGTGCTCCCGCGACCACTTGGCGCGATACAGGCCTTCGAAAAGGACCTTGATGGTGCCGTCCGGCAATCGGAGCAGCTGCAGAATGCGGCTGACCGTTCCCAATTCGTAGAGGTCGTCCTCGCTGGGTTGTTCGGCCTCGGGGTTGTTCTGGGTGACCAGGAAAATCTGTTTGTCGAATTTGTTCAGGGCGCGCTCTATGGCCTTGATGGACGTTTCCCGCCCGACGAACAGCGGGACGATGGACCGCGGGAACATGACCACTTCCCGGAGCGACATCATGGGCAGGCGTATTTCTTTCACGAATAGAGATTGATCGTGTATTGTTTTTTCAGGCATGGCTGATCCTTTTCGGATGATGTATCGGATGGGGGTCGGATTGTACGATTTGCTCAGAAGAAGGTGTTGAGAAACAAAGCAAGGATTATCGCGGCAACCTGAGCAAGTCGGACCAAAAATCTTGAAAAGGAGATAAGCTACTGAAGGGCAATGTCAATGAAGCGGCCGCACAGGCGCGGCCGCTCGTATGACTTGAATTTCGGCAAGGAGCGAAATTGCTTTAAGGCCAAGTGATGACGGGGGCGTTTTCAGGCTGTCTTGGCTTCCTGTTCGTAGATCAACAAAGGTTCCGACTCGTTTTCCACCACGGACTTGTTCACCACGCATTCTTTCACACCCTGAAGAGACGGCAGGCGGTAGGAAGTGTCCAGCATGATGCTTTCCAGAACGTTGCGCAGGCCGCGGGCTCCTGTCTTTCGCTCAATGGCCTTTCGTGCAATGGCCCGCAAGGAGTCCTGGGTGAACCGCAGCCGGACGTTCTCCATCTCGAACAATTTTTGATATTGCTTGACCAGGGCGTTCTTTGGTTCAGTGAGAATCCGCACCAGATCGTCTTCCTTGAGATCCTGAAGCGTTGCGAGAATGGGCAAACGACCGACGAGCTCGGGAATAAATCCAAACTTCGTCAGATCCATGGGCTGCACGTGCTGCAGCAGTGTGCAGTCCGGGGTGTCGGATTGCTGCGTCAGACACGCTCCGAAGCCCATGGCTTTGGTCTGGGTCCGATGCTGGATGATCCGTTCCAGGCCGATGAACGCTCCTCCGACGATGAACAAAATATTGGAAGTGTTCATGCGGATGTATTCCTGCTGCGGATGCTTGCGGCCGCCTTTGGGCGGGATGTTCGCTTCGGTTCCTTCGATGATTTTCAACAAGGCCTGCTGCACGCCCTCGCCGGAAACATCCCGGGTGATGGAGGGACTGTCGGCCCTGCGGGCGATCTTGTCGATTTCATCTATGTAGATGATGCCTTTGGAAGCGGCTTCGATATCGAAATCCGCGTTCTGGAGCAGCTGGACCAGGATGTTTTCCACATCCTCGCCTACATAACCTGCTTCCGTAAGGGTGGTGGCGTCGGCAATGGCAAAGGGAACCTTGAGAATGCGGGCCAGGGTTTTCGCCACCAGTGTTTTTCCGGAACCGGTGGGTCCCATCAACAGGATGTTGCTTTTGTCCAGTTCCACATCATTGGACATCTGGGACGCGTAGAACACTCTCTTGTAGTGGTTGTGCACGGCTACGGACAGAATTTTCTTGGCCTGATCCTGGCCGATGACGAATTCGTCCAGCAGTTTGTGCAGTTCGGCGGGGGTCAGAAGCTTTTCGTCCGGAGCCTCCGCGGACATGTCGTCCTGCGTGATGATTTCGCCGCACAATGTGATGCATTCATCACAGATATAGACGTCGGGACCGGCAATGAGCCGGCGTACCTGTTCCTGATTCTTGCCGCAAAAAGAGCAGCACAGTTGCGGATGCAGGGATTTTTTCTTGGCCATGAATACCTCTCGATGCAGATAAGTAAATGCTCAGCAACACGTCGGACATGCTGTGCCGCGTCGGCAGTGAAACGCAGAGTACGGTTCAAGCCGGGAACTTGTGGAGCCGAATGAGCAGCTACGCGGGTGTCTTCAGTTGGACCCTGGAAGCGAGGACCTTGTCGATCAAGCCGTAGGCCACGGCTTCCTCGGCACTCATAAAATAATCCCGTTCCGTGTCATGGCGAACTTTTTCCATGTCGGCGCCGGTATGGGCGGCCAGGATCTCCGTGAGCTTGGCCTTCAAGCGGATGATTTCCCTGGCCTGGATGTCGATATCCGTTGCTTGCCCTTGAAAGCCGCCCATGGGTTGGTGGATGAGGATCCGGCTGTTGGGCAACGCGTATCGCATTCCTTTGGCCCCGGCCGTAAGCAGCAGAGCGCCCATGCTCGCAGCCTGGCCGAGGCACAGGGTGGCTACGGGGGAGGAAATATATTGCATGGTGTCGTAGATCGCCAAGCCCGCCGTGACGGAACCGCCCGGCGAGTTGATGTACATGTTGATTTCTTTTTCCGGATTTTCCGATTCCAGAAAAAGAAGCTGCGAACACACCAGGTTGGCGATATTGTCGTCAATGGGCGTTCCAAGAATAAGAATCCTGTCTTTCAAGAGACGGGAGTAGAGGTCGTAGGCTCGCTCGGTCCGGCCTGTTGTTTCTATGACTATCGGCACGCCCATAGGCATGGTTCTGTCCTCCTGGATTGGAAATGGCTCTCCCCGGATTGCAGCACGGGAAGGATTATGGTCATTGGCATTTGGAGAGCAGCCTCTCCGAACCGAAGGTAATTAGCAACGAAATGGCCGATGGCAAGGCGGAACATGCGAGATGGGCATGGCGTCCGTTCAGATGGTAAACGGACGCCATGCCGTTGCGTCATTACAAGATTGGGAAGACCACTTGCACCTGTCCTGAAAGGACAAAAAGGTTACTCCGCGGGCTTTTCTTCGCCGGAGAGCTCCTGGTCCTGGGCAACTGAGGCCTCCACTTCCGTCACGTCGGCCTTGGAATAAATGAATTCGATGGCCTTGTCTGAAAGGATGCGATCGGTGACGGCCGGCATCAGGTTGTTCTGTTCGTGAAAATGCTTCAGGCCCTGGAAATCCTGGCCGGTTTTCTGGGCCATATCCCGGAAGAACGCATCCTGTTCCGCGGGAGAAACCCTGAAGCCTTCCTTGCTGGCTACGGCAAGCAGAAAAATCTGGGACTTGACCAGGCTTTCGGCCTGCGCCTTGAACTGCTCCCGGATCTGTTCCATGGGCATGCCCATGGCCTCAATGTTCTTGCCCATCCGCTCCAGACGATTTTTCATTTCCATGACCATGCGGTCGATCTGGTCATTGACCATGGACTCAGGCAGCTCGAAATCTACCTGGGATGTCAGGACGTCCAGGATCTTCTTCTGAGCCGCGGATTTGTTCACTTGGTTGCGGGTTTCCATATATGACTTTTGGATGGCTTCTCTCAGCTTATCCATGGATTCGAATTCGCCGGCTCTTTTGGCAAAGACGGCGTCATATTCAGGAAGTTTCTTCTGTTTGATTTCCTTGAGGGTGACGTTCATCGTCACTGTCCTCCCGGCAAAGGCTTCGTTCAGGAAGTCCGCCGGGAAGGTGATTTCCGACTCGTCGCTCTGACCAGCCTTCAGCCCCTGGATCATGGACTCGAAAGCCGGCAAGGCGCCTCCCTGGCCCAGTTCGATCTGGAAATTTTCCGCCTTGACTTCATCAATGGGCTTGCCCTGGTCGAAGGCCTGGAAATCCACCACCACCACGTCTCCATCCTGGGCGGGACGGTCTTCTTCCAGGGGCACGATTTCAACCATGTTGTTCCGGATGCGTTCCAGGACCTTGTCCGTTTCGGCATCGCTGGCAACCGCTTTTTCCTGCTCCACGGCAATGCCTTCGTAGGGCGGCAGTTCGAACTGCGGCGCGACTTCAAAGCTGATGGTGTATTCAAATGGTTGATCCCGGACAATGAGCTCCGACTCGACGTCGATCCGGGACAACGGCGTAACCTGAAGTTCGTTCATCACTTCATTGATGTGGCAGTTGATCAGATCATTCGTTGCTTCATCGTAGATCTTTTTCTTGAACATGCCTTCAATAATCGAGGTAGGCACTTTGCCTTTGCGGAATCCCTTGATCTCGGCATCCCTGCGATACAGGGCAATGGCCACGGCAAGGGCCGAATTGACTTCTTCCGGTGGAGCAACAATTTTCACGGTCCGTTTGACCGATGATGGCTCAAGTACTTCATATTGCATAACTGACTTCCTCCTTGGAGATGAATGGCATGTGGGGCAGAAACTGCTGCCGTGCAATGTTTATATTGCGATAACTACAGGTACGTCTCATGCCTCCCCCAGGGGAAAAGGCACTTACCTCGCCGACAGGTCGAAAAAGGGCTAATCCATAGCAATTTGTCGACAATATCGCAATGATCAGGTGGAATAGTGAAAAATGAGGATTGCGGAGCGGTTCAGGAGGGAGAAAATGAGACGCTGAAACCTGTGAGCGTGACAGGGAAGAATCAGCTGACGCGTCATGTCGTTGGTGCGAGAGGGGGGACTCGAACCCCCACGGATAACCGCCAGATCCTAAGTCTGGTGCGTCTACCAATTCCGCCACCCTCGCAGACAAAAAAATACAAAATTAGTCAGGACACGGCCTCTATGTCAATGTGTTGGTTGTTGAAGTGTTTGAGGAATGAATGCAATCACCAAGAAACTGTACGGCATGACGGCCGGGGTCTCCCATGTCGTGGCTGAAATTGTTGACATATGCCCGGATATGGGCACGCAGGACGTTGTCGTCCAGTTCCTGGGCCAGGCCCTGGACCAGGGGCCATACCGCTTCAGGATGAGCCGATGCATGGTCCAGGCTGAGCTGGATCTGCCGGGCTGCGGCTTCAAGCATGTCCGGGCCCAGATTTTTTCGTCCGAGGATGCATCCCAAAGGCAGGGGCAGGTCGCCGCTACGTTCCTTCCACCATTGCCCCAGGTCCAGCAGGCATGCGAGGCCGTACTCCCGCAGGAGCAGGGCGCTTTCATGGATCAGCAATCCTGCGTCGACGCGTCCTCGGCGCACCTGGTCCACGATTTGGTCATAGCGCATGGGAATTAATTGCGCCGGTTCCGGCCACGCTTGACGCAACAGGGCCGCGGCGGTGGTCTGCAGTCCAGGTACGGCAATGGTTCTGGGGACAGTCGAGGCAGAGGCGACCAGCTTCGGCCCGTGTTCCAGACCGAACGCCCCCCCTGACCGCAATATGGCGTATTGATCTCTCAGCAACAGAGCCTGGGCCGCGGAAACCTTGATCAGGTCATATTCTCCCCGCGCAGCGGACTCGTTGAGCTGCTGCACGTCGTCCCAGATAAACGAGGCGTCGCGACCGGTTACGAGTTCGCATCGGCCGAGAATCCAGCTTCCGAAGATGAAGGTGTCGTTGGGACAAGGTGATATGCCCACGGACAAAGGCGGGCTCGAGATCATTGTCTGCATTCCATGTCGATCCTCTGGAAAATGACGCGGGTTATCTCGGCCAGACGACGTTTTGCTCCAGGCAGATCCCAATGCTTTGCGTCCCGTGAGCCCACCAGATTGGAAATGGTTCGCACCTGAACAAATGGCGCCTTGAACCGTCGGCAAGCCCAGGCAAGGGCGAATCCTTCCATGTTCTCCACGTCGGCTGCATACCTGGTCCGCAGTTCCTCCGCCCGTTCAGCTGTTCCGGAGACTCCGGAGACGGTCAAACTGCTAACCTTGCTCAGCCCGGCGACATCCAGCTTCATATTCTCGGCGTCGACTTCCGGCTCGAGTTTGAGGCGGTCCCAGACCGGATATTCCTCGGCCTTGCCCAGCGATAATCCGATCCCCTTGGGATCTATCCCCGATGCAGTCAGCAAACCGTATTCGGGCCAAATTTCCTCATCCACGAGAACAGCTTTGCCCAAGGGCAGCGTTTCCAGGCAAAAAGCACCCGCCACGCCGAGGTTCAAGACCCCGACCGGCCCAGGCAGGCCCCCCAGCAGATGGCCCAGGGAAATTCCGGCATTAACCGGACCGACTCCGCAAACCAGCAGAACCAGACTCCCCCAACTCTCTCTCCGCTCCACCCAGCCAAGCTCTTCCGGAATTTCGCCGTCCCAGTGGGCGAACACGGCCCGCATTTCCATGACAGTGGCGGTGACCACGACCAGGGTTGATGGGTGGTCGCTATCTGGTCCGGTTATATTGGTCATATTGAATTGATTTGGCCGGAGGTGTCCGGCTGGACAAAGAACGGTCCGAGCAGATATCAGCGGCACATGAACTTCGACCTGAAACTTCTGTTGGCAGCCCTTGGCTTGGCCCTCGTTCTGGAGGGCATCCCGTACTTTCTCTGGTCTGAAAAAATGCCCGGATACCTGCGTTTTCTTTCGGAGCAACCACCCGCTACCTTGCGCAAAATGGGGTTGGCCGCCATCATTTCCGGACTTGTGTTCCTGGCTCTGGCTCGCAGATTCCTCTGAATTTCCGGGGTTCGGGAACAGAGTCGGCATCTCCGGCTTTCTCCGCGATGTGGAGCTGAACGATACCGAACGTCAGCGGTACGGAATAGACCCGCTTGAAACCGGCATTGGCCAGTTCTCGGGAAAGATCCCGGGCCGTCGGGAACTCATGGATGGATTCCGCCAGGTAGCGGTAGGCATGGGGATCTCCGGAAAAAATCCTTCCCACCATCGGCAGGATGCGGTGCAAGTAGAGATTGTAGAATCCCTGAAGAATTTTTTGACGGCCGGTTCCGAACTCCAGGATGCAAAACCGTCCGCCCGGCGTGAGAACCCGGAGCACTTCCCGGTAGGCCGTCTCCCGGGGCTTGATGTTGCGGATTCCGAAGGCAATGGTCACGCAGTCCACGGATTCCTGGAGCACGGGGAGCGCCCGGCCGTCCGCGACAACCGGCTGGATGCGGATCTCATGGGCAGCTCGGATCTTTTTCTGGCCGCGGCGCAGCATGGGTTCGGAAAAATCCACCGCCAGGACCTGGACGTCCGGCATTTGACGGCGGATTTCCCGGGAAACATCCAGGGTGCCCGCGGCCAGATCCAGAACGCGCCTGGTCCGATGCGTCCGTACACACTGCCGGAGCCGCTTGCGCCAGGTAATATCCCAGCCGAGGCTCAGGAAATGATTCAGGAAGTCATACCAGGGAGCGATTCTCCCAAACAGGCTGACCACCTGCTTTCCGTGGTCTCCGTGTTCCGTCTTCATGGAATCCTTCATCCGTTTCAAATCGGCAGTTCGGGGTCATCATCCCCGTCCAGAGGCTCCAATCCGTCCTCGAAACGAATGGTCGTCAAGACGGATCGATAAATTTCCCGAAACTGTTCGGAAAAATTGGTAGGCGAAATCCGGTTGGTTTCAATGAACTTGACCACGATCTCCTTGGTCACCTGCAAGGCCTGCTTCTGCATTTGATCCACGACATCCTCCACGGCAAATAAAAACCCGCCCTGGGGAAATGGTCTTGACCACCATGATCAAAAACCGGGCGGGAAAAAACAGAAAAACCGTCAAGCCATCCTGTTTTTTAATTTTTTGGCGAACCTGTTCAGCATGTTATCATGCATGCTTTCCACAGTTCAAAAACGCAACGTTGAGTTGGCGTTTGTACGCTAGCTTTCTTCCTGACTCAAGGCCTGGATCTCTTCGCGGATGATCTGCGCCGCGGCGCCGGGAACGGCCTTGTGGATTTCATCGAGAAGTTCATTGCGGAGTTCGGTACGCAATTGTTCAATTGTCGATGCAATGGCTTCATGACCCTCGCCGCCAGGTTGCTGATCTGATGCCTGGAGCTCTTGAGCCTCTCGCAGAACCGACCATTCTTCCTGCATTGCATTGAATTTTTCCTGGAGTCTGGTCCAGTAGTTCAAGGAATTTTCCAGGTCTCCGGCCAGGGTGCTTCTCTGTCCATCCCATTCAGTCCGCAAGGCCTGAATCTCGTTCCGGATGGTCTCCATGACGCGATGTTCCCGCTCTTCAGGGTCGCTGTCCGAATCGCCGGGTTGTTCCTCTGTGTTCTGAAGAGATTCCAGTCGGTCGTTCAACTGGGAAAACTGCGTCTCCACATGGCTGATCAGATACTCCTTGAGTTGGCTCGCGGCCTCTTCGATCCGATTCGCCATCTCTTCCCGCAACACCGCCGCGACCTGTTCAAGGCGCTGCTCCTGTTCCACTTTCAGCTGTTCCAGTTCCTCCAACGTTCGGCTGCCGGCTTGTCTGACATCCTGCAGCGAAGCATCAATGCGGGAGTCAATCTGCCCGCTTAGCTGCTCCAGCAATCCGTCCTTGTCCGTCGGAACGGACTCGACTGGACCCTGGGCAGCCAGTTTCGACTCCAGTTCGTCCAGACGCCGCAGTATCGTTTCCATCATGGACGGGTCGACAGCCTCGTTCGAATCCGCATGGTCGGAAAAACTGGTCGTTCTTGGTGCGTCATCGCTGAATTTCGAGGGGGAATCCTTCCGCTGACCAGAAGTTGTCTCTCCCGGCAATGACTTAAGCTGCTCTTCGTCGACCTCGTCGTTAAACGCTTCGGCGGCAAGGTCGGTGGATGATTCCGGAGGCAAAGAAGCGGTCTCATGGGGTTCTTCGGAGACTTCAAGAGAAAGTTCTCTGGAAATGTCGTGGTCAGAGGTCATGGGCTCTTGCGCGGTTTTATCAGGATCCGTCATCTGGGTTTCCAGATCGGGTTCAGCTTGTAGATCCTGAGCAGGGGACGGCTGCTGGGTAAACAGGTCCTCAAAATCATCCTGAAAGCCCGAAAAATCATCTTCGACATTTTTCTTCACTTCCGCGGCATCCTGCCCGTCCGGCGCCGACCCGGGCGTCTCGTGGTCGGCAAAGAGGTCTTCGAGATCCAGCGGGTCAGGGTCGGAGGAATCACTCTTGTCTGATGGCTGATCATTCCTGGCCGAGCGTGGGCCAAGGTCCGCGAAGATTTGATCTATCTCCCGTTCCAGATCCAGGTCGTCCAGCATGCCATCGGAATCGCTCGCGGAAGATTTCGACGGCTGAAGGTTGGGCCTTTCGGGATGACCCTCCTCAATAACGTCGGTCAGGTTAATAATGTCGTCGTGGGCGGATCTGGGCATGCTACCTTCCTTGATTTGGAGAACACGCGAAGAACGTGCGGAGTGAACATTTGCATAAACCAGGTACGTTTAAAAAAACAAGAGGGGTCGCGGCGGAACCGCGACCCCTCGAGAAATGCTGACCGGCGGGAAATTAATCCCTGGGGTGACAACCGACACAAGCGACAGGGCCGGTGGGCTCTTCCTTCTGACGCAGATCGCGGTGGCAACCGATGCACTGGTCATGATAGGCTTTTTCGAAGAAACGGATGTCCCTGCGTTCTTCGGGGCTTTCCGGATGGATCAGGTCATGGCATCCGGAATCCATACAGCCTTCAGTAACGTCACCGGTGTGGTGACAGTGATAGCAGTCAATGTCCTCGTGCACGGAGTGCTCGAAAGGAATTGATTGAACCTTGGGCTCATAGCCTTCCGGCTTGGGGATCATGTAGTCGTCTCCAGGAGCGGGAGCCTTGGGAGCGTCGGCCACGCCGATGGTCGGCAGGATAAAAGCGACGATCAGGGCAGCAATGGCCAGTGTCAAAATCATGGACTTTTTCATGGTAATTCACCTCCTTTTAAATGGTTTGTGCGAAAACGAACATAGGTGATGCCATTATGGCAGGTGTGGAGGCGAAGTCAAGGCAGAAAAAGCACCCTTCGAGATGTTCATGGCTCAAAACTGCCTCTTGCCGCATCAGGGGAGCTTTGGCGGGACCGGCGTCGCGGATGTTCCGCTTTCTACAGCACCCTGGTTCTCTCCAAATCCTGAGAAAAATCATGACCGGCCTTGTTCAGGGCAGATTCTCCTCCCATGACCACTACCCGGCCTCGGGCGCTGAAATGCTCCAGCACGTCGGCCGCCGCCTTGAAGTCCGCAGCCGTACAGGCCAGGACCTCATCGCGTATCTGCTGCCGGAATGAGTCCTCCTGGAGGGTCAGGTAGCGACGCAGGGAAACATGTCCTTTGGCGTCCGGCAGCAGGTGGGCGTCCAGGTCCCCGACGGCGCCGATCACAGCCTTGTTCAGTTCATCGTCTCCAATCCTGGTGTCTTTCAGGTACCCGGCCGCGGCGTCAAAGGCGTCCAGGGTCCTGGTGATATGCGGGTCCCGGTACGAGACCATGGTCAGCCCCTTGCTCAAAGCGTCAAAGATGCAGAACGCCCCGTATGCTCCGCCTTTGACGCGGACCTGCTCCCAGAGCCAGGCCATGCGCAGATATCGAAAGACCACCATCAGCGCACCATGAGAGCATGGCAAAGGCTCCTGGACCAGGACCCCTTTGCCGACATAATTGACGGGCGCCGGGATGAGCAGGCCCTCCTTTTCTTCGTGACGACGTCGAGACCAGGCGACGTCGCCGGATGAGGATCCCGACACGGGAAACAGGGACATGAACTCCTTGAGGCGCGGTTCGATTTCCGAGAAAATTCGCTGCTCCGTCGTCACGTTGAGCAGGACGGCGTTTCGGTCCAGGAGGCGGTTGAGAATGCCCTGCAACCGGGAACTGACCTGCTCCCAATTTGTCTCGGCCTCCTGCACCAGAGTGCGCAGGAAAAACAAATAGCTGACTCCGCCCATCTGCTCTTCGACCCAGTCCGCCAGGGAAAGGGCGGATCGCAGCCTGGTGTTCACGAAGGAATGCCCCCGTGGAATGAGCATTCGCTCGAAACCGGCTTTTTCTTCCAGCAGGAGCTGCATGAAGCGCTGTTGATTGCCCAGGTCCGGAACGAGCAGCATATCCCGGAAGATGGCCAGCATCTCGTCAAAATCCCGCTCCATGGCCTTGCCCCGCAGAAAAAGTCGTGCAGCGGGATCGTCCGGGTCGTGTCCGAGTTTGGAGGAAATGAAGGTTTCCGGCCAGATGCCCCCGGTCTTGCGACTGATCCTGGTGGCAAAGGTCGCGAAGTCCTCTTTTTCCGTCCCGATTTCCACCAGGGCCTTTCCCAGCAGTCCGACATAGGGCAGATCCTCCAGGTCCAGCCGACGCAGGTCGAAGGCCAGCTCAAGATGAACAATGCGGGTGGTGAACTGATCGTGAAACAGGATCTCCGGCCCGTCCCATTTCAGCACGGTCCGGGGAATCAGCTTGTTTTCGGGTTCCAGGTCATTCCGGGTCAGGCAGGGGATGGCGGCCAGGTTTTGCGGGGAGTCGGGCGTCTCCTGCCACTGCCGCAACTTGGCGGTTTGCCTGATTACGGCATCAACATCGGACTGATCCATTTGCCGGCGCACATCGTCAAGGCGCTGCTCTTCCTCGGCCTGCATTCTGGCGCCAAGTTCCGGATCGGGAAGCAGCAGCAATGAGCTGTGGTGAGCATTGTCCAGCAGTTGGCTCTGGATGAGTTCTTCGAAGACTCTCTTCCCGGATTGCAGATCCGCCTTCAGCCGCTCCAGGGGGCCTTCGAAAGCCAATATTTGCAACGGATCGGCGTCGTGGAGCCAAAAGGTCAAGGCCTGGAGCATGGCGCCCAGGCCCCGGGGAAACCGGCCGCTGTTGCGTTCTCGGAGCTGGAACTCGACGCTGTTCAGGGCGGCCTCCACCAGATCCAAGGATACGCCGTCCCGAACAAGACCTTCCAGCGTTTCCCGGACAAGCCGTTCCACCTGGGGCGCATCCTCGGCTCTGATGCCGCGCAGCCCCGTGGAAAAATAGAGTTGCCGCAATTCCGACTCCAGCCCCACCCCGGCCAGATCGTCACCGAGTCCGGAGTCGATCAGCGCCTTGCGCACCGGCGAGGACGGCATCTCGATGAGCAGATACTCCAGCACCTGCCACGCCAGATTTGTGGAGACGTCCAATGTGTCGCCCACGATCCAGTTCAAGGTCAGCATCGCCTGCCCGGCGTCGCTTTCCTGGTCGCTGACCGGATAAGGCCGACTCACCCGCCGGGGTTCGGAAAAGGGCGTTTGAACCTGGACGTGGGATTCCACCTCCAAGCGTTCAAAATCCTGAAGGTACCGGCTCATCATTTCCAGACGCTTTTCCGGGTCGTCGTTTCCGGAGAAATAGATGAAGGAGTTGGAAGGATGGTAGTAGCGGTGATGAAAATCGCTGAACTGTTCGAAGGTCAGCTTCGGGATGTGACCCGGATGCCCGCCTGAATCCAGGCCGTAGGTATTGTCGGGAAAGATGGACTGCTGCGAATACTCGGACAGCAGCCCGTCCGGCGAGGCGTAGGCGCCTTTCATTTCGTTGTACACCACCCCCTGGATGGACAATGATCCGTCCTCGGCGAGTTCGTAATGCCACCCCTCCTGACCGAAAACCTCGGGTGTCAGGCGGGGATGGAATACCGCGTCCAGATAAACGTCGATCAGGTTGTAAAAATCCGTGACATTCTGACTGGCCACCGGATAACAGGTTTTGTCCGGATAGGTGAAGGCATTCAGGAACGTTTGCAGTGATCCTTTAAGCAGTTCGACAAAGGGCTCCTTGACGGGATACTTGCGCGATCCGCAAAGTACGGAATGTTCCAGGATATGCGCAACGCCCGTGGAGTCGGCAGGGGGCGTCCGGAAAGATATGCCGAATACCTTGTTTTCGTCGTCGTTGATCAGAGACAGCAGCTTTGCTCCTGTCCTCTTATGCCGGTAGAGCCGGGCGGTGGAATTCAATTCCGGGACAACCCGATCTTGTAGAATTTCGAAGCCGTGAGACATGGTATAACCTCTGAAGATGATTTTCGGTCGGGCCGTGGCGCGCGGTGGCGCGGAAGACTAATACTCGGTCGCAACCGTATTTTTTTGACATTGACAGGCGCTGGAGGTCAAGGTATCTGCTTGTAACAATTATCACAAGGAGGATTTGCGGCATGAATATTTTGATGTTTGGACCGAATGGCAGTGGAAAGGGAACCCAAGGGTCGCTGATCAAGGGAAAATATAATCTGGCTCATATCGAGTCCGGCGGAATTTTCCGGGAACACATCGGACAGGGTACTGAACTGGGCAAAAAAGCCAAGGAATACATCGACCGCGGCGATCTGGTTCCGGACGACGTGACCATTCCCATGGTCCTGGAAACCCTGAAGGACAAGGGCAAGGACGGCTGGCTGCTGGACGGATTTCCCCGCAACATGGTCCAGGCTCAGAAGCTGTGGGAAGCCTTGCAGGAAGCCGGCATGAAACTGGATTACGTGGTTGAGATCCTTTTGCCCAGGGAAACGGCGAAAAACCGCATCATGGGCCGCCGCCTCTGCGTCAACGACCCCAACCATCCCAATAATATTTTTATCGACGCGATCAAGCCCAACGGCGACAAGTGCCGTGTCTGCGGCGGGGATCTGAAGTCCCGGGCCGACGACCAGGATGAAGGCGCGATCAACAAGCGGCACGACATCTACTACGACACCACCACCGGCACGTTGGCCGCTGCATATTTCTATAAAGATCTGGCTGCCAAGGGGCAGACCAAGTACATTGAACTGAACGGAGAGGGCAGCATCGACTCCATCAAGCAAACCTTGCTGAACCAGCTTCCCTAGCATGTTCGGAGCCGACTCGTTGCAAAACGTCCAGCCCGCGTGGCAACCGGTCGGCTCTTTCGAATTCTGTTCATCAACTTGTCGCAGATGCACGGCTTGGCGGCTTCATGCTCCGGATCGGACGCATTGATTATCTGAACGTCTGGCCGCTCTTTCAGGGCCTGCGGATGAGAATGGAGCCTGACGTTCGGGATCAGGTGCGCCTAGTCGCCGGACATCCGTCTGAACTCAATGTTGCTCTGGCATCAGGGGAACTGGACATCGCTCCTTCCTCTTCATTTGAATACCTGCTCCACGCGCAGAGATACAATCTGCTGCCCGATCTAAGCATCTGTTCCCATGGGTCTGTGCGCAGCGTGCTCTTGGCGTGCCCTTTCTCGCCGCGGGAAATGCCGGATCGACTTGCCGGAGGACTGCAGGTTGGGCTATCCTCCGCTTCAGCCAGTTCAGTAGCATTATTGCAGGTATTATGGCGATTTTTCTGGAAATGGCCTGAACCGGAATGGGTGGAACTTCATCCGGGTGAGGGATTGGCCACGGGCAGGCCGTTTCTGGAGATAGGCGACCTCGCCCTGCGTTTGAGCTGTGAAATGCCCCCAGGATGGCACCTAGTGGACCTGGGTCAAGCATGGAGGGATTTCACGAACCTGCCGTTTGTCTTTGGGGTCTGGATGGTACGCCGCGATCTGACTGCGCAGACCGACCAACTGCTTGACCATGTTGTGAAGGCCTTGCATGCCGCGGCCAACGAGTTTACCAGGGATCCCTGTGCCGCGGCGACGCAAATTGAACGCCCGACATGGTTGCCCGTGGAGAACCTGAAAGAGTACTGGCAATGCATCCGATATTCCTTCGGCCCTCAAGAGCAGGCCGGACTGATGCTTTTTGGCGATTATATCCGCCGCCTGGGCCGAATTCCCGCGGTTCCGGGGCTCTCTTGGAGCGTCCCGATGAAGCGCGACAAACATCTGGTTGCTTGATTCCGATGGAATCTTTGGGTAGTAGCGCAAATACGGTTGCGGACGATCTTATAAACAATGGAAACAGGAGGATTCTCAATGAGTGCTGCGGAACAACATGAAGCCAAGACCGACGCTCAAAAGCCCGGTTACAAGCCTATCGACGAAGAGGTCTTCGAAATGAAATCTGGAAGCGATTTTGGAAAAGTGGCTCTGTTTGTCGCATTGCTGGCCGTGATCCTGATGGTCATGCTGTATTTTTCCCAACAGCAAAACATCACCGGCATGAGCGATCAGCTGGGTGAAGTTCAGCAGGTAAGACAGGAAATTGTCGTGGTCCAGGATCAGGTCACCGCTCTGGAATCGGAAATGGAAGCCTTGAAGGGCCTGCCTGACGAAGCCAGGAGAATCATCATTACCAGTCTCCTCAATGAATCCGCGAGCAAGATCAACTACCTGAGCACCCGCATGGAAACCGAGGAACAGCAGGCCAAGTTGCAGGAGATCCAGAGAATGCTTGAGGAAGTTCAAGCCGGCATGGAATAATCATCTGGAGTATCTTTCTGATATAGATAAATTGGATTTGCATGATCAACCGGCAAGCACATGACGCATAGAGTTCAGTTGCTTGCCGGTTGATGAATCCGACATACACGCCGACGTAGCTCAGTTGGTAGAGCAGCTGATTCGTAATCAGCAGGTCGTCAGTTCAATTCTGATCGTCGGCTCCAAAGACAAACAAGGGTTTACAGTATTTGCTGTAAACCCTTTTTTCTGTTGCAAGTTCAAAAAGACGGTTTGTACTGAAATCCAGGGCATAAACTGTATTCTGAAGTTCGAGCCCAAACTCCTCGTAGCGTATAGGCTGCGGGCTATCTTTAGCGGAACTAGGTGAACACCATTTGCGGAGCTACTACCTGAAGTGGGTCCGGGCAACAGGTATCCCTACAGCAACTACATGGGCTTGAAGGAGCCGGCGGCGGGTTTCAGGTGCCAAAATCAATCCGGCCTGCTCAGAGGTAGATCAAAATGGTCCCGGCCAGTGCCAGCAGGACGTTGGCGAAGGTGTAGGTTCCGGCGTAGCCGAGGGCGGGGATGGGGCTTTTGGCGGCTTGGGTGACCACGTTCAGCGCCGGGGTGCTGGTCATGGCGCCGGTGATGGCTCCGAACAACAGTACGGGTTGTATCTTCAGCACGTATCGTCCGAAGAGGAAGCCGAGGGCCACGGGCGTGAGGGTGATCACCACGCCGCACAAGAACAATGTCAGGCCGACGGAGAAGAGGGCGTCCATGATTCCCGCGCCCGCCTTGACGCCGATGCCGGCCATGAAAAACAGCAGGCCCAGTTCCCGCAATATCCAGCGGGCGGCAGGGGGAACCCGACCAAATGTCGGATGCATGGAACGCAGGAAGCCGATGCAGATGCCGGCAAAGAGCAGTCCCCCGGCCGTGCCGAGTCCGACGGCGACATCGCCGATCTGAACGCTGATCTGTCCCAGGAGCATGCCGCCGACAATGCCGAAGGCAAAGGTCAACAGATCGGTCTGCACAAAGCGGCGCTCCACGTAGCCGAACTCGTTCACCAGCCGTTCCAGTCGATTCTTCAATCCGGTGATAATCAGCACATCGCCCTTCTCGACCCGGAAATCCAGACTCATCGGAAGCTCGATCTGGGTCCGAATGACCCTGGTGATGAAGCAGCCGTAGGCCGCCGGAATATGCAGTTCGCTGATGCGCTTGCCCACGGCTTCGGATTTGCTGATGACCACGGCCACCGTATCGATGGGCGTTTCCAGAAGCCGGGCGTCGAAGATTCCCGGGCCGAGATAATCGGTCAGCACTTCCAGTCTGGGCAGAGGCCCGGCAACAGAGACCTTGTCGCCCTGTTGCAGTTTTGTCTGGGCGTCCGGCAGGAAGATTTCCTCGCCTCTGTGCACCTGCTGGATCACGCATCCGGTGGTGCGCACGAATTGCAGATCCCGGAGCGGGCGATCGACGATTTCCGGGTTGGTAACTTCAAAGGCCCGCACCCGCAGGCTGCGGGTTTCTTCCAGATCCTGCTCCTCGCTATCGTCCGCGCTGAACCCCGGCCGACTGTCCTGGGCCATTTTGGCGGCTTCGGCGGGCAGATCAATACGCAGCAGCAAGGGTAAAAAGCGGATGCAGGCGATCAGTCCGGCCAGACCGAAAAGGTAGGTTATGGCGTAGCTGGCTGTAAGATCTCTGAGCAGGATGTTCACCTGTTCAGCGGACAGGACCTGGGCCAGTCCTTCCCGGATGCCCGCCTCGGCAGCGGCCAGGGTCGGCGTGCTGGTCAGGCCCCCGGCGAGCAACCCGGCAATCATGCCCGGTCCGAACCCCAGCATTTTTCCCATCAGCAAAACCGTGCCCATGGCCCCGGCAGCCACAACCAGGGACAGCATAAGGTATTTCATGCCGTCCTGGGCAAAAACGCTGAAAAATCGCGGCCCGGCCTGCAGACCCACGGAATAGATGAACAGGACGAATCCGATCTCCTGGACGGCGTGAGGGACCTGAAAACCGTAGTGGCCGAAAAACAGGCCGGCCAGCAGAACACCGGATGTGGCGCCGACTTCAAAGCCGCGCCAGTTCAGGTTTCCGACCAGATAACCCAACCCCAAAACGAGAAAAAAGACCAGTAAATGATTGGCGTGCAGCAGGGAAGCGATATCGATAACCATGTCGGAAATCGTAAATCCATTCAATTTTGAATGCAAATCCGAGATGTTGACGATTATGGCTGACAAAGCCAAGATAACCGATGTATCAGGAAGCATATAGGCATGAGGGCGGCGAGTGGTTGAAAAAGACTCGTTTCAGGTCGTATGGGCAGTACGCCGGAGCGGCTATGCTAGAGCGGCAACCTGAAGATGAGTGCAGAGGAGAAAATGGAAGAAAACAAGGCAAAGGAATCTGCACTGCTCAGGGCGTGGCGCTCTCTGCTTGATCCGCAAAAAATCCCCGGTCCCGTGCTGGATCTGGCTTGCGGCGATGGGCGTAACGGCATTTTCGCGGCGCGTCTGGGGTTGCCGGTCATCTGTTGCGATCGTTCCCGGCAGGCCCTGCGTCAGGCACGGGCAGCGGCGAGGGACGCCGGAGTCACGATCAGACTGTGGTGGAAGGATCTGGAGGTTGAAGGCCAACCTCATCTTCCCGCAAACGCTTTCGGCGCGGTATTCGTTTTCCGTTACCTGCACCGGCCCTTGATGCCGGAAATTCTCCGGGCTGTAAGGCCGGGCGGCTACGTTTTCTACGAGACGTTCACGGAGGGGCAGACCAGGTACGGGCCGCCGCGCAACCCGGCACATCTGCTGAAACCGGGCGAGCTGGCCGTAATTTTCGCGGAGTGGGACAGGCTGGAGTATTTCGAAGGGGAATTGCAAAACCCCGACCGGGCCATGGCGCGTATCGTGGCTCGGAAGCCGGGATGAGGTTGGTCTTTAGCCCGGACCGCGGCGGGTCTCGAGACGCAGCAATCAGGCCGGTTGCGTTTTCAGGCCGAGTCTGGCGGAAAGAAGCGGCAGGATTTTGCTGAAAACCTGATCCGGGGAACCGTTGGCCGGAATTACGGCATATCGGGTGCGATCCACGGCGGAGAGGGCCAGATATCCATCCCGGATGCGTTGATGAAAGGCCAGGCTTTCGGCCTCGAAGCGTCCTTCGCTTTCGCTTTGATCCTGCTCCTCATTGCGGCTGCGGGCTCGAGCAAGCCCTGTTTCCACGGGCAGATCCAGGATGATGGTCAGGTCCGGCAGGCATCCGTTCACGGCCACTTGATTCACGGCATGCAGCATCTCCAGGTCCAGGCCCCGGCCATAGCCCTGATAGGCCACCGTGGAATCCGTAAACCGGTCGCAAAGCACGATCCGGCCTTCGGCGAGCGCGGGACGAATGACTTCGGCCACGTGCTGAGCGCGATCGGCCAGATACAGGAACAATTCGGCGTGGGCCGTCAGGTCGGCTCCCTCCCGGCCCAACAGCATGGCTCGCAACCGCACCCCCAGCTCGCATCCGCCGGGTTCCCGTGTCCAGACGACCGGAACGCCGCTGGCCTGAAGATGGTCGCGAACCATCCGACTCTGCGTACTCTTCCCGCAGCCTTCAATGCCTTCAAATGTGATGAACATTGTTTATTCCTGTTAGATTATCGCAATACCAACTTAATCAAACTTTTAAACCGCCTTACCGATCCCGCAACCCCACGAACTATCCAAGGAGTTTCATCCTAACAATCGCAATCGGAATCATAATCGAAATCGTAATCGCAACCAACAGCGTTAGGCTGAAAACCGACCCACCTTCAAACCCCAACCGCGGCAAATCAAAAAATCAAAAAAACAATTCTCCTATTCATGCTCCCCTGCAGCTACGCCGTTGTCCGGAGCATCAGCGGATTGCAACTGGTCCAGGAAATTCAGGACGCCGGGGCGTTCCCCTCGGATTGGCGTTGAGGGCCGCTTGGTTTCGGGTTTGGGTGTTTGGTCCGGGCGGAACATTTGCCGTTCCAGGCTGCGTTGATAGGGGGTCCAGGAAGTGTCGTCGGGCAGGGCGTCAACGAGCAGGGCGGTCATGTTCACCTTGGCGTCCAGATTGTCAGCATAATGCAGGATCAGCGCCTCCATGGTCTTGGGCCGCCTGGGCGAGCCGTAGGCGTACTCGCCGTGATGGCTGATCAGCAGATGCTTGAAATGCAGCTTTAATCCAGGGGAGATGTCCGTCCTGGCTAAGAAAGGCTCCAGAATCTCGATTCCGAGCATAATATGGCCCAGGAGCCTTCCCGGATCGGTGTAATCGCGCTGGATTCCGGCGCTCAACTCCCAGGCCTTGCCCAGATCGTGGAATATTGCGGCGACCAGCAGGATTTCCCGGTCCACCTTGGGATAGAGCTCACTGATGGCCATGCACAGACGGCATACGGCCAGGGTGTGCTCCAGGAGTCCGCCGATATAGGCATGGTGCATGCTTTTGGCCCCGGGAGCGAGGAGCAGCCGGGAACGGATCTCCGGCTCCCGCAGAACCTTGCGGCAAAGTTTGCGCCATGGCCCATGGAGCAGTTCCCGCTTGCACAATTCTTCGATCTCCAGCAGCATTTCTTCCGGCTCCCGGACGCTGCGGGGCAGGAAAAGCGACCAGTCGATCTCCTCCGGAGCGATGGTCAGAGGTTCCAGGCAGTCGATTCGCAGTTGCATCTGCTCCCGGAAGAGATCCACCGCGCCGCAAACCCGAACCAGTTCGCCCACCGGAAGCTCGGGATAATTCTGACTGGCGGGACTCCAGATTTTTCCATCCAGCGCCCCGCGGGCATCCTGCAGACGGACCTGCCAGTAGGGACCGTTCCGCGCCTGCCCCTGCCTGGCTTCCACGAGGACGAAAATCTCGTCGATCTTGGCGCCGGCTTGAAAATCCGGGATGAATAATTTTTTTTGCGCAACCATGTTGATATCCTTGAGGGGTTGAGCTAAGGGCTAAATTCCGTCTTCCGAAAAGAGGGCGGTGCGTATGTGTGCGATGCATGGCTGCCGGCCTGCATTCCGAGTCGCTGGGTTCATGGCGACGGACCTGTTCAACGCATGTAGCGCGGTTATGACCAAAAAGAAAGAATCAGCTGAAGTCTCCATCTATCCGGACTGGTGCAAGGGATGCGGAATATGCGTCGCCTTCTGCCCCGGACATGTCCTGGAACTGGGACCGGACGGCAAAGCCAGGGCAATCCAGGGAATAGAATGCCGGAACTGCGGGTTTTGCGAGTATCACTGCCCGGATTTCGCCATTGTGGTGAAGACAAAACGCAGCACAGCCAAAAAAGAAGTCGACCATGCCCATGAAGGTTAAAAAAAATCAGCGCAAGGAAGAACGAGCCATTTTCGCGCTGGGGAACGAGGCTGTGGTGGAGGGCGCCCTGCTGGCCGGGTGTTCCTTCTTTGCGGGGTATCCCATCACCCCTTCGACGGAAATCGCCGAAATCATGGCCGACCGCCTTCCGAGAATCCCTGAAGGCGTCTTCATCCAGATGGAGGATGAAATCGCCAGCATGGGAGCGATCATCGGCGCCTCCCTGGCCGGCCGTAAATCCATGACCGCCACATCAGGTCCCGGTTTCTCCCTGATGCAGGAACACATCGGGTATGCGTGCATGACCGAGGCGCCCCTGGTCATTGTGAACGTCATGCGCGGCGGTCCGAGCACGGGGTTGCCCACCAGCCCGGCGCAGGGCGACGTGCAACAGGCCAGATGGGGCACCCACGGCGACCATTCCATTATCGTCCTCTCGGCCAGCGACGTGCAGGAATGTCTGGATATGACGGTCCAGGCGTTCAACCTGTCGGAGAAATACCGCAGTCCGGTCATTCTGCTGCTGGATGAAATCACGGCGCACACCCGGGAGAAAATCCACATCCCGAACAAGGACACCTTTGAAATTTTTTCTCGGATCAAGCCTTCCATGCCGCCGGAATGGTTCGTGCCTTATGAGGAGTCCATGCGCGGCGTGCCGCCCATGCCCGCGCTGGGGGAAGGGTACCGCTTTCATGTCACGGGGCTGACACATGACGTCAATGGATACCCCACCTCGCGGCCCGAGGAAGTGCAGAAACTCATGCAGCGGCTTTTCCGGAAGATTGATCAGTTCTTCTACGACATTCAGATTGTTGAAGAAACCGCCTGTGACGATGCCGAAGTCCTGGTCATCGCCTATGGCTGCGTGGCCCGATCCGCTCATCTGGCCGTGCTGCAGGCGCGGGATCTGGGCATCAAGGCCGGGCTGCTCAAGCTGAAGACGCTGTTTCCATTTCCCCGGCCGGCCGTGGAAAAGCTGATCCGGCAATGCCGGACCGTGATCGTCCCGGAAATGAACATGGGGCAGATGTCCCGGGAAGTGAAGCGGGTGAACAACGGCCACAGCCAGGTCCGGACCTTGAACCGCATCGACGGCCAGATCATCACTCCGGCGGAAATTCTCAAACAGCTCCAGAAGGCATGAACGGTAACGATCATGGCAGAAGTAACTCAATTGATTCATCACTACCTGCGGCACAATAAACGATTTCCGCACGTACTCTGCCCGGGCTGCGGCCACGGCATCGTTCTGGGCTCCCTGGTGCGCAGCGTCCACCAGCTCGGGCTGACCAAGGACGAAGTGGTCATTGTGGCCGGAATCGGCTGTTCCGGGCGGATCGCGGTCTATGTCGACTTCAATACCGTGCATACCACGCATGGCCGAGCCCTGACCTTTGCCACGGGAATCAAGATGGCCAATCCCAAGCTGAAGGTCATCGTGGTCATGGGCGACGGCGATGCCCTGTCCATCGGCGGCAATCATTTTCTGCACGCGGCCCGGCGCAACATCGGCCTCACCGCCTTGATCCTGAACAACAACATCTACGGGATGACCGGAGGACAGACGTCCTCCACCACGCCGGAGAGCAGCTACTCCACCACCAGCCCCTTCGGGCAGCAGGAACAGTCCTTCGACATCGTCAAACTGGCCAAGGCCGCGGGCGCTCCCTACGTGGCCCGCAGCACGGTGCTGCACGTCAAGTTGCTGGACCGGGTCATCACCACGGCTCTGGAGCGTCCCGGCTTCAATCTCGTGGAGGCCCTCACCCCGTGCCACACCCAGTACGGCCGCAAGAACAAGTTCAAGACCACCGTGGACATGTACAAGTGGTACAAGAAAAACGCGATTCCCATTGATGCGTATCAGAAACTTCCGGAAGCCGAGCAGGCATTGCGCACGCCCATCGGCATCATCTCCGAAGAAACCAGGCCATCGCTTGAAGAGCGGTATGCCATGATGAAATCCCGTTTGGAGGGAGCAAAGTCATGAAAACCCCTCAAGAGATTCAACGCTTTGAACTGCGTCTTTCCGGCCTGGGCGGACAGGGCATACTGACCCTGGGCAAGGTGCTCGGCGCGGGTCTGGCCCTGGAAGAGGGCTACTACGTGGCCCAGACCCAAAGTTACGGACCCGAAGCCAGGGGCGGCGCCAGCCGCTCCGACCTGGTGATCAGCTCCCATCCCATCAGCTATCCCAAGCCGGAACAGCTTGACCTGCTGGTGGCCCTGAGCCAGGAAGCCTGCAACCAGTACTACCGGAACCTGAAAAACGGCGGATTCCTCCTGGTAGACGATTCCCTGGTCAAGCAGACCCCGACCAACATCTACTGGGGGCTGCCCTTCACCACGCTGGCCAAGGACAAGCTGGGCATTGCCCAGGCGGCCAATATGGTGCTTTTGGGCGCTCTGGCCCACCTGGTGCCTTTCATTCTTCCCCGGGCCATGAAAAAAGGGCTGGAAACCAGCCTCTCGCCAAGATTTCTGGAATCCAACCTCAAGGCCTTTCAGCTCGGACTGACGCAGGCCAAGAAAAAATACCCGGATGTAGGTACGCAATGGACATCCTCCTGACCAACGACGACGGCATCTATGCTCTGGGGCTGCGCGCCATGTACCGGGCCCTGCGCAAGGCCGGCCATACGGTGCATGTCGTGGCGCCGCTGACCGAACAATCCGCCGTGGGGCACGCCATTACGCTGAGCATGCCGCTCAAGATCAAGGAGATCCGGGAGTCGGAATTCCAGGGCATCGGCGTCTTCGGCACGCCCGTGGACTGCGCCAAGCTGGCCTTGAGCACGCTTTTGGGCTCGCCACCGGATGTGATCATTTCCGGGATCAACAACGGGGCCAATGTGGGCGTGGATATTCTCTATTCCGGAACCGTTTCCGCGGCCACGGAAGGCGCCCTGGCCGGGTTGCCGTCCCTGGCCGTGTCCATGGACGACTTCCATCCCGTGAACCTGGACCCCCAGGCGGAGTACACCGCCCGGTTGCTTGAGGAGCTGGACTGGTCGTCGTTGCCCAGGCGCTGCCTGTTGAACCTGAATTTTCCCAAGTGCGATCTCGCGTCCGTTCAGGGTTTGCGGTTCTGCCCCCAGACCCAGGCCGTCTACCATGACAAGCACGACCAGCGCATTGATCCGCGCGGAGGCGGGTACTATTGGCTGCACGGAGAAATTCCCGCCAGCGACGTCGGACAGGACACGGACCGCGGCCTGCTCAGCCAGGGCTTCATCACCCTGACCCCCCTGCGCTTCGACTTCACGGACTACGCCACCATGGAGCACCTCCAGCGCACCATGGGGAAGTCGGTGTAATTTCCGTTACTAATCGGAATCTTAATCTTAATCTTAATCGCAATCGCAATCGCAATCGAAACCTGGGACCACCGCACCCGTGATTCGATGGCTCCAGGCTCAAGCTAGACTTGGCCAGGGCTTCGAGCTGGGATTATAGTTTTTGGGCATTTAATGCGCTAAAACCTGATCCACGATATTACACCTATCTTCCGGCCGTCCCATGACAAGACGTGCCGCACTGGGGTGCGGCGGTCCCAGGGGGCGATTGCGGATGCACTGAATTGTGGAGAAGATACGATTTCGATTTCGATTTCGTTTTGGATTTGGATTTGGATTTTGATAAATACGAGAGATGATGTGCTTTTGAACTTCAAAACCTGGAACCGATAGCGGTATCCAAACATTAATATCCATGAGTGAACAGAAAAAAGTCAGGAAAACCGTCCGGGAGATCAATGACCGGATTCGGAAAGGACAGGCCGTGGTGCTTACGGCCAAGGAAATGATCGACGCCGTGAAATCCATGGGCAAGGTCAAGGCGGCCCAGGAGGTGGACGTGGTCACCACGGGCACCTTTTCGCCCATGTGTTCCTCGGGTATCTTTTTCAATATCGGCCAGCCGGAACCGCCCCTGATCAAGGCGGGCAAGATCTGGCTGAACGATGTACCGGCCTACGGCGGGCTGGCCGCTGTGGACGGTTATCTCGGGGTGACCGAGCCGGCCGAAGACGACCCACTGAACAAGGTTTTCCCCGGCCGTTTCAAGTACGGCGGTGGCCATGTGATCGAGGATCTGCTGAATGGTCAAAAAGTTCGCGTCCGGGCCGCGGGATACGGCACGGACTGCTATCCCCGCAAGTTGCTGGAACGGGAAATGGCCCTGGAGGACTTTCGCAGCGTGGAGCTTCTGAACCCGCGCAACGGCTACCAGAATTACAATTGCGCCGTGAACTTCGGCGAAAAGGTCGTCTATACCTACATGGGGCCGATCAAGCCACGGTGCGCCAATGCCAATTACGCAACTGCCGGCGCATTGAGCCCGCTCTTCAATGACCCTTACTTCCGGACCATCGGCCTGGGAACCAAGATCTTCCTGGGCGGGGGCGTCGGCTGGGTTATCGGCGCGGGAACCCAGCACAATCCCAAGCCCAAGCGAACGCCGCGGGGCATTCCTCTCACCCCCTCCGGAACATTGATGGTCAAGGGCGATCTTAAAGGCATGCAGGCCCGCTACCTGCGCGGCGTGAGCTTTCTCGGGTACGGCTGTTCGCTGAGCGTGGGCCTGGGCATACCTATTCCCATTCTGGATGAGGAGATGGCCTGGTTCACAGGCGTGGCGGACGAGGACATCATGATTCCCATTGTGGACTACGGCCATGATTATCCCCACGGCGTTCCCAAAAATCATGGCCATGTGAGTTACGCCGAGTTGCGCTCCGGAACGATCCGCGTGGGCGACAGGGATACCGCCACCGTTCCTTTGACCAGCTATACGTATTCCCTGGAAATCGCCCAAACCCTCAAGCAATGGATCGAGCAGGGAGCCTTTACTCTTGGTGAGCCCCAGGAGATGATTCATTCCGAGTGAGCGCGCCGGATCGTCGACGGATCGGCTTGCCGGATCACCTGTTGAGAAGCAGCCCATCCAAGATTGATCATATTGCGAATATGGAGCCGACATGACCAGCGAGGTAGTTTTCTGGGACCTGCGCACGACCCGCAAGGCGACATATGAGGTGAAATTGCGCCGCCTGCTCAAGGCCGCGGGAGTGTCCGACGCAGTGCGTTCCGGCGATCTGACCGCGGTAAAGCTGCATTTCGGAGAATCCGGGACCACCGGTTTCGTCTCGCCCCTGTGGCTTCGGCCGATCATTGCCTTTTTACGCAAACTCGGATCCAAACCCTTTTTGACGGATACCAACACTTTGTATGTGGGCAACCGGGGCGAGGCGGTCTCGCATTGCCTTCAGGCCGCCATGCACGGTTTTGATCCGCTTCTGCTCGGGGCGCCGGTGATCATTGCGGACGGCCTGAACAGCCGCAACCAGGTCACGGTGCCTTTTTTGGGACGGCAGATCCGGGAGGCTCATCTGGCCGGGGATATCCTTGCGGCCGATTCCCTGCTGACCATATCGCATTTCAAGGGCCACGAACTGGCGGGTATCGGCGGAAGCCTGAAAAACATGGCCATGGGGTGCGCTACCCGCCAGGGCAAGATGCATCAGCATGGCTGCCTGGCCCCCATGGTTCACGCCCAGGAGTGTCGAGGCTGCGCTTCGTGCGTGGGCGTCTGCGCTGCTGGGGCTCTCCAACTTGATGAAGATAACAAGATTCATTTAAGCCCGGAATTGTGCGTCGGCTGCGGCGCATGCCTGCACACCTGTCGGAAAAACTGTTTTGCCATTGACTGGAAGACCGACATCACCGCGTTTATGGAACGGATGATGGAATATGCCGCGGCCGTTGTGCGGTCCATGACGAAATCACGGGCCTGCGCGCATATCAGTTTTGTCACCCAGGTTACTCCGCAGTGTGATTGTGCCGGGTACAGCGACAAACCCATCTGCCCGGATATCGGCATCCTGGCTTCGCGTGATCCGGTTGCCCTGGATCAAGCCTGTCTGGACATGGTCAACAAGGCCGAAGCCCTGCACCCCAGCCACCTCCCCCCGGGGCTTGCGGCCGGCGAGGACAAATTCCGGGCCATGCACCCGCACGTCCCGGCGGATTACGGCCTGGACTACGCGCAGGACCTCGGACTCGGCTCCAGAAAATACCATATTCGGGAGATCTGAGGCCAGGTTTGAGAAAATCATCGAAATCGCTATCGCTATCGCAATCGGGAATTGTCGCTAACCGTAGCGTAACAGCCATTCGTCATCGAAGGTTGTCATACGCCTTGACGATCGTCATTCAGTGACCATTGGACTTTTTTTCGATTTCGATTTCGATTTCGATTTCGATATGGATTTCGATTGAAGGGGAAGTTTGGATCTCGGGTTTGTTTGATTCCGGGAGGTAGACATCATTAGTCGAAGGGAATATATACATCAGTCTTTATTTTATACATTCGTTCCATGCCAATGGTTCGGCTTTTTTAACTAATTTTCAATCATTTGGAGGATAAAATGGGCAGGCATAAGAAAATTGAGCGCAAGAAAGAACTGGATCGCCGCCGTCAACGCCGAGAAAAAAGGCTTAAGCAGCGAATCAAGGATGCAAAGGCTGCTAAATAAATTGCAACCCTTGTCAACTTTACTTTTCAAGGAGAGCCCAGAATATGCCCATTTATGAGTATCGCTGTCAGGAATGTCAGCAGGTATTTGAGCAATGGCAAAAGGATTACAGCGAACAGGACAAAACCTGTCCAGTCTGCGGAAGCCATGCGCAGCGTTTGATTTCGAATACTTCCTTCGTCCTGAAGGGATCCGGCTGGTATGTTACGGACTACTGTAACAAGGAGAATCCATCCAAGGGAAACGGCAAGAAGACCGAAGGCGCCGAGGCAGCGAAAGATGCGCCTGCCGCTCCTTCGGCCAAGCCTGCTGAGTCCTCGACGCCCGCCGGCACCGGTTCAAGTGCGTCTTCAACTGAATGACATTGATCGGCAGTCTTGAGGGACTGCCTTTTTCTTTCTTCAATATTTGCAGCCCGGGAGTCCGGCGAACATAATATGTCGCTATGCTCCACTCCTTGACAATCAGACAAATTATTCCCGCAAAGGCGGGCATCCAGGATTGAAGATGATTGACCGTTACACGCTTCCGGAGATGGGTCGTTTGTGGACCATCGAGTCCCGCTTTCAGGCTTGGCTTGAGGTCGAATTGGCCATTTGCGAAGGGTGGCATGTGCTGGGCGTCATCCCGGACGAGGACATCCAGTCCATCCGCAACAAGGCCGGATTCGATCTGGAGCGAATTCTCGAAATCGAAGAGCGCACCAAGCACGACGTCATCGCATTTCTCACCGCCGTGGAAGAAAAAACCGGACCGTCAGCAAGGTACATCCATCTGGGATGCACTTCTTCGGACATCGTGGATACGGCCAATGCCCTGCTCCTGGTAAGAGCCGGAAAGGCCATTGCCTCGGATCTGGACAGGCTGCTGGAGGCGTTACGCACACTGGCCTGGAAGTACAAGACGCTTCCGGCCATGGGCCGTACACACGGAATTCATGCTGAGCCAATTACCCTGGGATTGAAGTTCGCCGGTTTCTACGCTGAATTCGACCGCCATCGGCATCGTTGGCATGAAGCCGTTGAGAACATTCGTTTCGGTAAGATTTCCGGGGCTGTCGGCACTTATGCGCACCTGGAACCCGAACTTGAATCCTTGGCGTGTGAGCGACTTGGATTGAAAGTGGACCCCATTTCCACCCAGATCATCCAGCGTGACCGCTACGCTCAATACTTCACCACCCTGGCCGTCATGGCCGGGGGCGTGGAACGTCTTTGCGTTGAACTGCGCCATTTACAGCGGACCGAAGTTCGTGAAATCGAGGAAGGATTCGGCAAAGGCCAGAAAGGTTCATCGGCCATGCCGCACAAGAAGAATCCGATTTCCGCGGAAAACCTGAGCGGCCTATCACGCTTGCTGCGAAGCAATGCCCTGGCTGCCCTGGAGAACATGGCCCTGTGGCATGAGCGCGACATCAGCCATTCTTCCGTGGAACGAGTAATCATGCCGGATTCCACGATCCTGATGGATTACATGTTGCACCGGCTGACCGGCCTTATTTCCGGGATCCAAGTTCATGAGGAGAACATTACCCGAAACCTGAACGCTTCCCAGGGCCTTTTCTTTTCCCAGCGTGTTCTTTTGGCGTTGATTGAAAAGGGGCTGCAGCGCCAGGAGGCTTATGAATTGGTCCAGGCCCTGGCCATGCAGGCCTGGGAAGATAAAACGCCGTTTGCCGATCTGGTGCGCAAGAATGCGCGTGTCGTCGAATACCTTTCCTCAGCGGAACTCGGCGACCTCTTTGATCTGTCCTACTTTTTCCGACACGTGGATTTAATATTCCACCGGGTATTCCCCCAGGACGCCAAGCACTAACTAGGTGGCTTTCTGGTTTTTTGCGGCTTAAGTCATTGTTGAAGTACAAGTCGCCGATTTGAAATTTAATATAACACCTGACCCCATTGTGCTGCCAGGAGGCGATGTGAACGATTGGCGCAAAAAATTGGCTGCCCTGCTGCTTGCAAAATCCTATCTGGAAAAGGATGTCGTGCTGACTTCCGGCAAGCGCAGCAATTACTATTTTGACTGCAAGCAGACCGCGCTGCATCCCGAAGGCGCATTTCTTATCGGCAGCCTCTTTGTGGAGATGCTGCGGAACGAACAAATCCATGGCGTGGCCGGAATGACCCTGGGCGCCGACCCGCTGGTCACGGCCACATCCCTGATGGGCCGAATGCAGGGTTTTACCTGGCCGGCCATGATTGTGCGCAAGGAATCCAAGGGGCACGGGACCAACAGTTACCTTGAAGGCGTGGCCAATTTTCAGCCCGGCGACCGAGTGGCAGTGCTTGAAGATGTCGCCACCACCGGCGGCAGCGCCCTTCGAGCCTGCCAGAGGCTGGCGGACGCCGGATACAAGGTCGTTCGTGTTTGTTGCATCCTGGACCGCGAAGAAGGGGCCGCGGATGCTCTGTCGGCAGCCGATCTTCCCTTCAACGCCCTTTTTACACGGAGCCAATTATTTCATGAGGCTGACTCGTAGCCTGATCTTGTTGCTGCTGATCTGCGTGGTTTCGCAAGCCGGGTGCCGGTTCCGTTCCCTGCCGGAAATGCTTTGGCCTGATCAGCATGACTCGTATTTTCAGCTCACTGAAGCGTGGAGCCGTTCTGGGGTTGTCCGGCACGGACTTGAATCGGAAACCCGGGTTGTGGCCCTGTTGAAGTCTGAAGAGTGGAGAAGGGGATACGTTCAGCGCTACGCGGAAACCTTTGCATTGACGGATGCTGAGGCGGAGAAGATGCTTGCGGATCAGCTCCGCGCCGCTGGGGAGGAAACGGAATTCGTCCTGGCCGTTGCCAGCACCTACCCTGAAGATGCCCGCCTGACCCACCGCTTGACGCAATGGCGGATTCTGCTTCTGGAAAATTCGGATCAGACCGTATCTCCTCTGGAAATTCGTCCCATGGAAACCCATCGGTCAAAACTTGAGGCTTTCTATCCTGAATATCACCCCTGGCAACGCTACTACACAGTTCGTTTCCCTAAAAAAGATCGTCCCCTGGTGATGGTGTTTACCGGCCCGAAAGGCCAAACCCAGCTCACATGGCCAGAGTGGATCTGAGCTTTCTCGATTTTTTCCAAATTCGCAGAGCGAATCATGATCTTTTCATGCTTCCATCTGACGACAACTGATTCCCATTTGCGACTCCGAAGAGGTTGTTTGTGAACAAGGACGATAAACTCAGCCTGATCATCATGCGCGATGACAGCCCGGTTCGTCGATACAGGTTCAGGACAGCATGGTTCAGGCTTTTTCTCTGTGCCCAGGTTTTACTGCTCCTTTCGGCTTTTGTCGGCGCCTATGCCGGATTCACCTATTGGGGACAGCACCTCGAGCTTGTGAATGCAAATAAAGCATTGCAGGAAGACATTGCCGATAAGGCCATCCGTTTGGAACGGCTGCAAAACATCCAGGAGATCCTGAACACCAGTGACCCAGGGGAAATCCAAGCCTTATTCAGCGCAGTAAGCAAGGAACGGCAGGCAAACGCTCCGGTAATTAACCTCCAGGATGTCTTCCATTCACATGATATGCAGATGGCGGGGGTGTCAAATCTGCAACTCAGTCATGTCGGCGATGATCTGCGCATTCAATTCGAACTGAACAACTTGTCTGACGGAACGCTTTCCGGCTCAATCCAAATCTATTTCGTCACCCAGCAGGCAAACGTGATCGAAGCCAGGGGTGATGAAAACGAGCTGACCTTTGAAATTCAACGCTTTCGCAGAGTCAATTCGCTGCTGAAACTCCCCTCAGGAATGGAATTTGAGGCGATTTTCGCTTTGAGAGTGGTCATTGGCAACGACGATGGCGACGTGCTGTTTATCCAGTCCTATCCGGTGCACAACATCCTTACATCGTGACAATCATGCAGCATGTTTTCGCCCACGCTTTACTCGAAGCCGGGCATTCCCCAGTCTTCATATTGTCTCCGCGGGAAAGATTGTCGATCGACACTGTCTCCAGGCCAGTCTTGCCCGAAAAACAAGCTCCAACACTGATTCATGAATTAGCCGAGCAACCGCGTTACTCGCAATTATTGTCCGGCAAAACTTGACATGACTACTTACAGGACGTAAAAGTCCCCTTTTTAGGGCCGTTAACTCAGTCGGTAGAGTATCTGCCTTTTAAGCAGAGAGTCGAAGGTTCGAGTCCTTCACGGCCCACCATTCCAGTCCCCATCGTCTAGTGGCCTAGGACGCTGGCCTCTCACGCCGGTAACAGGGGTTCAAATCCCCTTGGGGACGCCAAAGAAATCAAAGGGTTGCAAGCTGCAAAGCTTGCAACCCTTTTTTCTTTTCAACCAAGCTTCCGACAATGGTTTGATGTGCTTTACTGGCGCCTAGAAGGGCGCATCGTTATCCTTGATGGCTTTCTGTCGGCTTTGGGAGCTTTCTGGCGGCTTTTTTGCGTTCCAGGTCCGCCATGCTCTCTTCGAATGGAACTCACATTGTCCGGCCGATCCTTGTCCGAACCGTTTGAAGTACAGATTGGTGATGAAATCCGGAAGGGGGGCTTTTCACGTTTGCTGGTCGTGGGTGGGCCAGTGAATCGAATTTCTTCGGGTTCATGCCTAACTCCCGGGCCATCTGAATGTGGGCGTGGGACAGCTTGAAACGCTTGCGGGCTTCGATCCAAGGGATGAATTTGTAAGGGATTTCTTCATATTGGATCATTTTCTTCTGAACGTGACTTATATCAGCTCTCCCCGGTCACATCTCCTTCGGATCGGATTTTGGTCAACCTGGTATGCTCGAAGGAGAGTTTCTGGGTGACGGCGCGGATGGCGATCCAGGGGTTGAGGTAGTCCTCCCGGAAGTCGAAAACCAGACGCAACCGATTATCGCCCAGGAAGCGTATTTCCCGAAAGAGCGGGCGGAGGTTGATCCGGCGGGTGCCGCGTTTGGTCTTCTTTTCGTAATCGAAGTGTTCCAGATCCTGGAACGCCCTCCATTTGGCCATGATCTCGGAGATCTCCTCCCGTCGGGACGGTTCATGTCCGGTGCAGTGGAGCAGGTATTCCTCAAAAGGAGGTTGGGCGGCCCGGGCTTTGAGGGGGGCTTCTTCCACTGCCCGCAGTTCCAGGCCTTTGGGCATTTCCGGTGCGAGTCGCAGATGCACTTGGGTTGCGGTCATGGGGCTGCGCAGGACAATGATCATTTCCTCATGTGCGCTGCCCACGCCCACGGGCAGGGCTCGGGCGAAGGACATCCGGGGCATGGGGTGAAAGCCCTGGGAAAAGCTCATGGGAATGCCGGCCCGGCGCATGCATCGCTCAAAAAGCCGGGTCAGTTCCAGTTGGCTGAAATGCACTGCCGGCCCCAGTTTGCAATAGGTGATACGGAAAGCCGCGGCCTTGGATCCCAGATCGTCCTGGCCCTGTTCACCCGATTCGCAGTCTTCCGGTAACCTGACAGCCGGGATGGGGACTGGCATTTCCGGGTCCTGATCGATTCGGGGCCGGATATCCAGGTTTGTCTGGCGCTGAAGTGCGGTCTTGACCCTGGTCGTGGTGCACACGCCGCACCCCAGGCATTTGCCCTGCCGACAGTCCGGAGTGGTTTTGGCCGCAAGGGCGAGGCGTCGTTCCCGCAGCAGGTAGGAGCGGCGGATGCCGCTGGAAATGTGGTCCCAGGGCAGCGGTTCCTCCGGACTTCTGGCGCGCAGATACCACGCCGGCTCATGTCCGCACTCCTGCATGGCATCCAGCCAGGACTGCAGTTCCAGAGAGTCCGACCAGCTCGAAAAAAGAGCCCCCTTGTGATAGGCGCGTTCCACCACATCGGCCAGGGCGCGGTCTCCCCGGGAAAAGATCCCTTCCAAAAAACTCATTTCCGGCATGTGCCAGCGCATGGTCAACCGCTTGTGCGGCCGGAACATGTCCTTGAGCCGGTTCAGGCGGTACCTGGTCTCTTCGAAGGAAATTTGTTCCTCCCATTGGAACGGAGTCTGAGGCTTGGGGACAAAGGGCGAGATGGCCGCGGTGATCTGCAGTCGCTTGGCCCGCTCGCCGCCCGTGGCCGCCACCTTGAGGCAGAGATCGACGATGGCCCGGAGATCCGCGTCGGTTTCCGTGGGCAGCCCGATCATGAAATAGAGCTTGACCGAGGACCAGCCCCGGGAAAACAGCTCCCGGGTATGGGTGAGCAGGGCTTCCTCGGTGACGTTCTTGTTGATTACGTCCCGCAGGCGCTGGCTTCCGGCTTCCGGAGCCAGGGTGATGCCGGTTCGCCGGATGTCGGCGATCATGTCCAGGACCTCGCCGCTGACAGATCCAACGCGCAGCGAAGGCAGAGATAATGAGACCTGACGTTGGCGGCAAAGGGTGAAGCTTTGCTGGAACAAACTGTCCAGGTGGGAAAAATCTCCAGCGCTGAGGGAAAGGAAGGAGAGTTCGTCAAAGCCGGTGCGGCTCAAGGCCTGGTCGAGGATCCGGCCAAGATTGTCCAGGCGCCGCTCCCGGACCGGGCGATAGATCATGCCGGCCTGACAAAACCGACAGCCCCGGGTGCAGCCGCGGGAAATTTCAATGCTCAGCCGGTCGTGGACCACAGGGCCGAAGGGAACGACCTGGGCCGCTGGAAAATCCACCGTGTTCAGGTCCGGCAGAATACGCTTTTCCACCTGGGTGTAGTCCGAATGCATGGCCTGAAGAACCGCCGTCTTCTCCGGCGAGTCGTCGGACCACGTCTCCTGGAAGAATTCCGGGATGTAGCAGCCGGTGATGTTTCGTGCGGCATGCAGAACCTGCTTTCGCGAAAGCCCTTGGGCTTTTGCTTCGGCAACCAGCGCCAAGACGTCGGGCAGCGCTTCCTCGCCGTCGCCGGCCACGAACAAATCAAAAAACGGAGCGACCGGCTCTGCATTGAAAACCACCCCGCCTCCGCCGAGAATCAAGGGGTGGCTTGCATCACGGTCCTTGGCCCGGAAGGGAATGCCGGCCAGGTCCAACATGTACAGGATGTTGGTATAGCACAGTTCGTGGGTCAGACTGAAAGCCAGGACATCCATCTTGCGCAAAGGAGTGTCGGATTCCAGCGTGCACAGCGGCGTGGCGGTGTCGCGAAGCATCTGGGCGGCCTCTCGCGGCGGAGCAAAGGCGCGTTCGGCCCAAAACCGCGGGTGCGCGTTGACCAGGTGATAGAGAATGCGGCCTCCGAGATAGGACATGCCCACCTCGTACAGATCGGGAAACGCCAGGGCGATCCGGACATCCACGTCCGCCGGATTCTTGTGCACGGCATTGGGCTCGGTGCCCAGATACTGGCTGGGCCGCGGAAGCAGGGGGAGAAGTTGTTGCATGTCTGGTCTCAGAACAAGCAAAGGGCGGCGGTGTTGCTGTTTCCGCCGCCCTTTGAAATGTCAGGGAAATATGATGAGAGTTTGTTGAACAGATATTATTTGATCAGGGACATTCCTGATCCGCCAGGTTTTCCGCCGGGGCCGCCCATGTTCTTCAGACGTTGAAGATCGCCGGGGGAGGACAGGGTCAGATTGCTGCTGGCTTCCAGATATTTGGTTTTCAATTCATCCGGGAATGTCTTGTACACGTACATGACATGGTCCAGGGAAATTTCTCCGGTGATTTCATTCTCAAAAGGGTAGCCGAAGGGCAACAGCATCATCTGCACTCCTCCGCTTTGGGTGGGTACTGTCTGAATAACGGCAATGTCCTTCAGTTTACGTTCGTCTTCCTCCCATTTGCCGAGAGCCAGATCACCGGTGATCAGTTTAACCAAGCGGATATCATACGCCATGGATCGTTCTCCTTTGTCGGAAAAAGTGATAAACAAGGCAAACTATGGACTGAAAACGCTGCTGTCAAGGAAGGATCAAGATGATTCCAGCCACGGTCAGGAAGTCTGCCCTGTGGTCGGATCAGGCTGCTGTTGCTCTTCGAGACCGGAAATTTTCAAAGCCCAGGTCAGGGCGGCGGATCCGAAGATGATGCCTCCCAGGATCATAAATCCCAAAGGAAAAAGGTCGTGGTCGCCGAATATGCCGAGGCCGGCCGGGATCAGTCCGCCCCCCGCGAGCACGGCCATGGGAACGATCAGCGAGATGGCCAGAGGTCGAGTCTGGGCGGGAAAGATCATGGAAAGAACCGCAAAGCCTGCCGGGAAGAAGCAACCGGCCATGGTCGGCTGGATCAGAACGGACAGCGTGACCCAGCTGCCCGGCAAAAGGCCGAAGGTGATCGTCGCGATACCGGTCAGGGCGACAAATATGCGCAACGCCGGAATGGGACCGAGCCTGTCCACGATCATTCCGGCCCAGAAGACCAGGAACAGGCCGGAAAACCGGGAGGCTGCGAGCAGGTAGTTCACCCAGTCCGGGGGCATGTCCCTGGAACTGACGAGATAGAGGGGGGTTTGGGAGTAGACGCCTTGGGTGGCGCCGATGGCCAGGGCGAAAAATACGGCCAGGATCCAGAATTCCTTTTGGCCCAGGGTTCGCAGATAGGCGGCGGGTCGCGGCGGGATGCTTTTTTCACGGCCGCTGGAACAGAATCTGAGAAAAAAAAGGACGGCGATCAGGGAGAAAACAGCATTGCCGGCCAGGGCTGTTCGCCAGTTCAGGCCGAGACTGGTCAAGAGTTCGGCAATGAGGGGGGCAACGACGAAACTGAGATTGGGCGCCAGTTCATGGATGGCAATGGCCTTGCCCCAGTTGGTCGGCGGCACCATGGAGGTGAGCACGGCGAATCCGGAGGGAAAGTACAGCCCCCCGAACAGACCGACCAGCAAGAGATAGGCGCGCAGCCAAAACAGGTTCGGACTCAATGCCGCCAAGGCCAGGGAGACCGTGATGCCCACGGCGGAAACGACGATCACCTTGCGATGTTCCAGGCGGGAGGAAAAAAAACCGGATCCCAGCAAGGCGATGCTGTACCCCAGGGAGACGATGAAGAAGAGTTCCCCCGCTTCCGCCTTGGTCAGGTCGAAATCTTCGCGGATCTGGAGCAGGAACGGGGCCAGGATGACCCGGGTCAGAAAATTGATGAAAAATATTCCGGTCAGGCTGAGCAATCCGGGTACCACGGATCGAAATGGCGGAAGCGTTGCGTTGTTTGGAGCGGCGGAGATGGCTGGAGTCGGCATGGTATTTCCGGTTATGCCCAGAATGCTATGTTTTCGAGTTCACTTTGAAGTAACCAATCAGCAATTATGATGCGGACTTGTTTGTTAACTTCTTTGCAACTACTCGCCAGCGGTCCGGTTTGTCTCGATTTTTCGGCCTCGCAACTCCTTCGTCGGCTTCGTAGCATCGAACCATTGCGTGAATAAACAGCATTTGGCGCTTTAAGCGCCCGGCAATGGTTCAATGAACGAATCCTGACTCAGTCAGACAGGCGATGCCAAAAAATCGAGACAAGCCGGACCACTTTATGCCATGTAATCAATAGTGCTGAATAATTAAACTTTTTTCGACACTTTATGTCACCACGAAGGACTCACGAAGAGGCGAAGGGGCTGAGTGAAGGTGATAATCGCAGCATGGCTACTGCTTCTGCTTCAACTCGGGGTCGTTCTTCAGGGCTTCGGCATACAGGATCGCAGGTACGGCGAACAAACCATAAATGACGACGGCCATGCCGAGGTCGATGGGCCAGAAGGGCGAGGTGGTTTCATCCAGTCGAAAGAGTGTCGCCATGACGTGCACACCAGCCATGACCAAGGTCAGGCGTCCTGGCCAAGCCCAGAACGCCATTGTAAGATAACGCCGTCTGAAGGCCAGTCCATGGCAGGCAACCAGACATACTGCGAAAAGTGCGATATCAGCGAGGATTTTCAGGGAAAGCAGGGGATCGGTTTCCACGGTCAGGGACAGCAGCCGGGTGATCGTTGCGGATACAAAGAGCACGGACAGCAGGAAAAAGTAGATTTTCATGGGGCGAACTCCGGAGATTGTGGGAACTTGATCCCGGCAGATTCAAGCTTTTGGACGCCGTGTTCTGAATCATCCCGGGGCTCCTCGGCATGTATGGGGAGGTGGCTGAAAAGTCAAAAGCCGCATCAACCATGCAAGGCCTTGCCGCAAACAGAGCTTGCAATATTTGCCTTGATGAGGCGCTCTTTTTTGGACAATATGCACCGTTATATGTTTGAGGACAAACCGACGAAAGTCGATATCCAGAAGCGCCTGTCCGAAGCTTCGTTACGAGGAAGCAGTTACATGGTGTCACTGTAGCAGCGAGTATTTACTGAGCATTTTTGCAAATACGACACATGGAAAGGAAAGAACATGAACGACATTCATGGATATCTGGAGTCGTGGCGGAAAGATCCTGGTGGGGTCCGTCCCGTGGTGACGCGCTTATTTGAACAGTTGCAGAAGTATGAGCCGGATTTTGAGTTTGTGGTGCGTGAAGGAGTCAGCGCCAGCCTGCGCGCCCGTGTCAGAAAGCCCGGAACGGCGAGGCCGCTGTTCTGTCTTGTGGATATTGTCGAGGATGCCGACGGCCGCTGGCTTTCGGTCTGTTTTTATGCCGATACGGTTTCCGATTCGAACGAGTCGGGAAATCTTGTTCCCGAAGGCCTGCTGGGCGAGGACGGCTACTGTTTTGACGTGGACGGCGCGGATGCCGAATACGAGGGATACCTGTTCGACAGGATCGCGCAAGCCCACGCCGCGGTGCTTGCCGGGAATTCGTGATTTTTTCGGGCCAGGCTCGGAATAGTTGCGCCAAACCTGAACCAGGGGACAGGAATATGTCTGATCATCCGATCACGAAGTTCGCCATTCCGGAGATCATCTTCGGACATGGCAGCATCCGCTATTTGGCTCAATGCGCCAGGCGGTTGGGAGCGAATCGGGCGCTGCTGGTCACGGACCAGGGACTCATCGGTTCCGGATGGGCGGGTCATGTCATGGACATCCTGCGGGATGAAAGCCTGGATTATCTGCTGTTCGACAAGGTCAACTCCAATCCCCGGGATTATCAGGTCCATGAGGGCGCGGATCTGTATGTTCGGGAAAAGGCCGATGTGATCATCGCCCTGGGCGGCGGAAGCCCCATGGACACGGCCAAGGGCATCGGCACCATTGCCGGCAACGGCGGGCGAATCCGCGATTATGAAGGGGCGAACAAAGTGATGCGCCCCCTGCCGCCGATGATCTTCATTCCAAGCAACGCCGGCAGCGGGTCGGACATTTCCCAGTTCTGCATCATCACTGACGTGGAGCGACAGGTGAAGATGTCCATTATCAGTCGGTCCCTGGTTCCCAATGTATCCATCATTGATCCAACCTTGCTGATGACCAAGAACGACAATCTGGTCGTCTCCTCGGCCATTGACGCCCTGGCCCATGCCATTGAATCCTTTGTTTCGCCCCTGGCCTCGCCGTTTACGGAAATCCAGGCCCTGAAAGCCATCGAGCTGATTGCCCGCAATCTGCAGCCTGCTATTCATAACCGCACCCCGGAGATCATGGAGCAGCTTTCCATTGCCAGCACCGCGGCGGGCATGTCGTTCAGCAATGCCGGACTCGGCATCGGCCATGCCCTGGCCCATTCACTGGGCGGCATTTTCGACACCCTCCACGGCCTGGTCCATCCCATCGTGCTGCCCGTCGTGATGCGCTACAATCTGCCCGTCTGTCCGGAGAAAATGTGCGTCATCGGCCGGATCATCCAGGGCTCGGCCCAGGGGTGCTCCAAGGATCAGGGGGAAGAGGGCATCGCCAAGCTGGAAGAACTGTTCGCCGTGCTGAATGTTCCGCATCGCATGCGGGACATCGTTCCAGACGATTCGAAACTGGAGAAAATCTGCAAGATGGCGGTGCATGACGCCTGCATGCTCACCAACCCGCGCAAGGCGGACTGGGAAGATCTGCTGGCCATATGCCGGGAGGCATGGTGATGCCCCGGCCCACGGATTTAAAAGACCTGATCGGCATCGAGCACAGCAAGCTCGGATTCTTCCAGGAACTGCGCCAGAAGATCGAGGAACTGAAGGATTCTCACAAGCGCTCCGAAGAGCAGCGCCGAGAAATCGCCGCCATCCTGGACGGCATCACGGACGTGATGATGGTCCTGTCGGAAAATCTGCGGATCATCTCGGTGAATCATGTTTTCCGGAAATTGTTCGACGATCCCCGTCCCGAGGGCAAGTTCTGCTACGAACTGTTCCGGCATCAGGACCATCCCTGCCCGGAATGTCCGGCTTTTCGTTCCCTGGCCACGAATTCCGTCTGCCGAAACACGGCGATTTTTAAGCTCAAGGGACGCAACCGGCAATTCGAGATGGTCGCCTCGCCGCTCAAGAATCCGGAATGGCCGGAACATCGGGTGCTGATATTCAAACGGGACGTGACCCTGGAAAAGGAATACCAGGCCAAGTATTATCAGGTGGAAAAGATGGCCACCATGGGCATGCTGGCCGCGGGTGTGGCCCATGAGGTGAACAATCCCATGGCCGCCATTCATGGCTTTGCCGAAGGGCTGCAGCGGCGTCTGCCGAAGATCGAGGCCTCCGTGGCGCCGGAGCTGGCCCAGGATTTTCGGGAATATACAGACATCATTCTTAAGGAATGCCGCCGCTGCCAGCAGATTATCCAGACCTTGCTCACCTTCAGCCGGCCCTTTTCCGCCGCGTTTTCTCCTCTGGTCCTGAATCAGGTGGTCACGGACACCTTGCGTCTGGTGGATCATCACCTTCGCAAGCGCGACGGTCTGAAAATTCATCTCAAGCTGGCGGACGAACTGCCTCTGGTCTACGGCGACGAGTCCCAGCTCAAGCAGGTCATTCTCAATCTGCTGGTCAATGCGCTGGATGCCATCCAGGGCGCGGGGACCATTCTGATTCAGACCTTCGCCGCGGATGCGCAAAGGATTTGCCTTTGCGTCGAAGACTCCGGCTGCGGCATTCCACCGGAAAACCTGGACAAGATGTTTGAACCCTTTTTCACCACCAAGCCCGTGGGCAAGGGGATCGGGATTGGATTGGCCTCCTGCTACAACATCGTCCAGGAACATGGCGGCGAAATTACGGTAACCAGCGAAGTGGGCAAGGGCTCCCGCTTTTCGGTCTGTCTTCCCCTCAATTCCGAAGAAGGTGCACGTGAGTGAGAACTACTCGGTTCTCGTCGTCGACGACGAGGAATCGATCCGCAAACTTTTCGAGAAAGAATTCTCCCGTCCCGAGCGCACGATTCACAGCGCGGCGTCCGCGGCCCAAGCCCGCCAATTGACCCGGCGCAACCTCTATGACGTTGTGATCTTGGACATTCGACTTCCGGATGCGGACGGCCTGGACCTGTTCACGGAATTCAAGGAACGGCTCCAGGACGTGGAAATCATCCTGATCACCGGTCATGGAAACATCGACAGCGCGGTCCAGGCCATGAAGCTGGGCGCGTATGACTACATTACCAAGCCCTTCAATCTGGACAAGCTGGAACTGGTCATCGAACGGGCCTGGCAGCGGGCCTGCATGCAGCGGGAGAACCGCAGCTTCCGGCTTTCAAGCGAAAGTCGAAAAGTGCACCGCATGGTGGGCAACTCCGAGAGCATCAAACAGGTGCGCTATCTCGTTGGAAGGGTGGCGCCCACGGAAGTTCCCGTGCTGCTGACCGGGGAGAGCGGGGTGGGCAAGGATGTGGCGGCCCAGGCCATCCACTCCGGCAGCCGGAGGGCCGACAAGCCGTTCATCATCAAGAACTGCGCCGCACTGGTGAAGGAACTGGCCCGGAGCGAGCTGTTCGGTCATATCAAGGGCTCCTTCACCGGCGCGACGGAGTCACGGGAAGGGCTGATGGCCTTCGCCCACAAGGGCACGCTGTTTCTGGATGAAATCGGCGAACTGCCCCTGGAGGTTCAGGCCTCCCTGTTACGAGTCCTGGAAAACAAGACCTACCGCCGGGTGGGGGATAAGGACGAACGGACTATCGACATCCGCTTCATCTTCGCCACAAGCCGCAATCTGCATGTCGAGGTGGAGGAGGGGCGTTTTCAGGAAGCCCTGCTGCACCGGATCAACGTCTTCAATATCGAGACGCCGCCGCTGCGGGAGCGCAAGGAGGACATCCCCATGCTGGTGGAGCACTTCCTGGCCAGTCTTTCCAATACCCCGACGCGGTACCGGATCACGGACAAGGCCATGCATTGTCTGCTGAGCTATTCCTGGCCCGGCAATGTCCGGGAACTGCGCAACGTCCTGGAACGGAGCATGATTCTGAGCGACGAGGGCATCATTACGGAACGAGCCTTGCCCCGCGAACTCGTGGAGCACTCTCTGGCCCATGGGGATATTCTCGCCGGAGACAAAGGGGTGTTTTCCCTGCGCACCGTGGAACGCGATCATATTTCTCGGGTTTTGAACTATTTCGAGGGCAACAGGCATCAGGCTTCCAAGGCCATGGGCATCGGACGCAAGACCTTGTATCGGAAATTAAAAGAATATGAGCTGGACTGATACCGAATTGGTAACTATTCAGCCGCGTTCCGGCTTGTCTCGATTTTTCGGCATCGCAACTCCTTCGCCGGCTTCGTAACATCAAACCATTGCTTGAATAAACATCAATTTGCGCTCCAGGCGTTTGGCAATGGTTTGATGAACGAATCCTGGCTCAGTCAGACAGGCGATGCCAAAAATAGAGACAACCCGGAACACTTTGAGTTTCTCATGAAAAGTGCTGAGTATTAACCCGAATTGTTCGTCTCCTTATGATTCGGGCTCCTTCCGGCCTGGACCGTCATATGACCATGTGTCTTTTTGACTCGATTGTCGCATTCTTCAGGGTCAAAGTGACACTTCATTCTATCCATTTGTAAATTAAGCCTATTTTTGAATTGCTCACGGGTTCGCCTCAGCCTGTCCGGCAGATGGAGACAAAGAGCACCTTCCTGAATACTTGCCAGGGGCAACTCTACCTTGAATCATGCTGAAATATTTTAATTTAATTTATGGCACTGAAATTGCTTTTAGGAATGGGAAATTGTCGCTGCAGCGTGATCATCGAGAGTATGTATCCCAGTTTTTCCCCTTCTAACCGGAAAGGATGGTGTCATTATGGCCGTACGTGAGCAAGTTTATGGTTTTTTTATTCCCAGCGTTACCCTGATCGGTATTGGTGCCCACAAGGAAATTCCTAACAAGATTAAAGCATTGGGCGGAAAAAAGCCCCTGCTGGTCACTGACAAGGGCATCACCGGCATCGGCATGACCGACCAGATCGTCAAGCTCCTGAAGTCGGAAAAGATGGATTGCGTCGTTTATGATGAAACCATTCCGAACCCCACGGACAACAATGTTCATGACGGTGTGGAAGTCTACAAGAAAAACAAGTGCGACAGTCTGATCACTCTGGGCGGCGGCAGCTCCCACGACTGCGGCAAGGGCATTGGACTGGTCATTGCCAACGGCGGCAAGATTCATGACTTCGAAGGCGTGGACAAGTCCACCAAGCCCATGCCTCCTTATGTCGCAGTGAACACCACGGCAGGCACCGCCTCCGAAATGACCCGCTTCTGCATCATCACGGACACCTCCCGCAAGGTAAAGATGGCCATTGTGGACTGGCGCGTCACTCCCGGCGTTGCCGTGGATGATCCGTTGCTGATGATGGGCATGCCTCCGGCACTGACCGCGGCCACCGGTATGGACGCCCTGACCCACGCCGTGGAAGCCTATGTTTCCACCATCGCCACCCCGATGACCGATGCTTGCGCCGAGAAGGCCATCGAGTTGATCTTCCAGCATCTGCGGCCTGCCGTGGCCAACGGCCAGGACATCAACGCCCGCGAAGGCATGTGCTACGCCCAGTACCTGGCCGGCATGGCCTTCAACAACGCCAGCCTGGGACACGTTCACGCCATGGCGCACCAGTTGGGCGGCTTCTATGACCTGCCCCACGGCGAGTGCAACGCCATCCTGTTGCCCCACGTGGAAAAGTTCAACCTGATCGCCAAGGTGGAACGTTTTGCCAAGATGGCTCAGCTGATGGGCGAAAACATCGAGGGCCTGAGCCCCCGCGCCGCTGCCGAAAAAGCACTGGACGCCATCAAGGAACTCTCCGCCGATGTCGGCATCCCCAGTGGCCTGATCGAACTCGGCAAGCGTTACGGGAAGGACGTGAAGAAGGAAGACATCGCCGTGATGACAGGCAATGCCCAGAAGGACGCATGCGGATTCACCAACCCCCGCTGCCCCAAGGACGCCGATGTGACCGCCATCTACGAGGCCGCCCTGTAAGGACCGGATGCATGGTTTGTTCAGGAAGGCCGGGTCGCCATGTCCGGCCTTCCTGTTTTGGGGCAGTGAATGGCCGCGGTGTGAGGGGGCATGATCCGCGGTTGTGTTTTCCACCATTTATTCTTATTTCAACACGTGGAAACCATCTTGCTGAGCCCTGCAAAACCACCTAATTCAGAATTTTGTAACTACTCAGTTCATATAAATAAATGGGCTGGATACCCGCCTTCACGGGTATGACTGACTCGGAAACGGCATCAGAAAACAAGTCATTCCCGCGAAGGCGGGAATCCAGGTCATGCTTGCCACAAGTTTTTGAAAACCAATTTTTTCTCACTCAAGCTGAGAAGTTACGAATTTTTGTGAAAACATTGTCATGCCGGATTCCGGCATTATTCTGGCGGACGGCCGGGCAGTTCTGATCCCGGCAACCTCTGTCCCCCTGCGCCAACCCCCTCCCCTCAAGGAGCTGAATACACATGGAAGTTGTTGATATTCACGCCTCGTGCGACCGCGAATTCATTGCCATGGTTGAAGAAGAGAGCGAGCAGAAGGTTCGTCTCTGCTACCAGTGCGGCAATTGCACCGCGGGATGTCCCTACACCTTTGCCTACGACATACCTGTCAGTCAGGTCATGCGCCTGCTTCAGGCCGGGCAAAAAGAACGCCTACTGTCCTGCAAATCCATCTGGCTCTGCGCGACCTGCGAATCCTGCACCACGCGCTGTCCCAACGAGATCGACGTGGCCCGCATCATGGACGTGCTGCGGCACATGGCCAGGCGGGAAGGTTATGCGGCCGAAAAGAACGTCAAAACTTTCTGGGACACCTTTCTGGATTCCGTCGAGAGGCATGGACGAGTTTTCGAAATGGGTCTGCTGGCTACCTATGTGGCCAAGACCGGACGGTTCTGGACGGACATCGAACTCGGGCCCAAGATTCTGCCCAAGGGCAAGCTTTCCTTCAAGCCGCATCAAATTGAGGGCCGGGACAAGGTCGCCGAGATCTTCAGACGCTTCAGGGAGAAGGAGGCGAGCCGATGAGCCGACAAACGATGAATTATGCCTATTACCCCGGCTGTTCCGGCCAGGGAACCTCCGTCGAATACGATACCTCGACCCGGGCGGTGTGCCGTGCCCTGGGCATAAATCTGCTGGACATACCTGACTGGAGCTGTTGCGGTTCCACGCCGGCCCACACCGTGGATCACCTGCTCTCTTCAGCCCTGGCGGCGCGCAATCTGGCGCTGGCCGAGGACATGGACGTGGCCGCGGTGATCACTCCCTGCCCGAGTTGCCTGACCAATCTCAAGATGGCCGTGCACCGGATGAGCGACCGGGAGTTCCGAGTCCAGGTCAATGAGCTGCTGGACAAGCCCGCGCAGCGCACCGTGCCTGTCAAGTCCGTGCTGCAGGTCCTGGCCGAGGACATCGGTCCCGAAGCCGTGGCCGAAATGTTGCCGGACAAGCCTCTGGCCGGCCTGAAGCTGGCTCCCTATTACGGGTGCATCATGAACCGGCCCCCCGAGGTGATGCAGTTCGACGACCATGAAAACCCCACTGCCATGGACAAGCTGATGCAGGCTTTGGGGGCCGAGGTGGTGCCGTTTCCTCTCAAGGTCGAATGCTGCGGCGCCTCCTACGGCATCGCCCGCAAGGACATCGTGGCCAGACTGTCGGGCAAGCTCCTGGAAACGGCCGAAGGCCTCGGGGCCCATGCCGTGGTCACGGCCTGTCCGCTGTGTCAGATGAACCTGGACATGCGCCAGGGCCAGGCATCGGCGGCCGCGGGTCACAAATTTCAATTACCTGTTTTCTACTACACTCAACTGATCGGCCTAGCCCTGCGGCTGCCCCAGGACGAACTGGGTCTGTCCAAGCTGTGCGTCTCGCCGAGACTGGCTCTGGACGCCATGCACAAGGCCCGCGACGAGGAGCAGGAAAAGGCGGCGGCCAAGGCGCAAGCGCAGGCCGCAAAGCAAACCAGCAAGGCGAAGGCCGCCTGATCCGCAAGGCACAGCCGGAGGAACGTTCATGAAGATCGGAGTTTTTGTCTGTCACTGCGGCAGCAATATCGGTGGGACGGTGGATGCGGCCAAGGTGGCCGAAGTCTCCCGCGCCTTTCCCGACGTGATTTTTGCCTCGGACACCATGTATGCCTGTTCCGAACCCGGACAGGAAGGAATCATCCAGGCCATCAAGGAAAACGAACTGGACGGCGTGGTCGTGGCGTCCTGCACGCCCCGGATGCACGAGCCCACGTTTCGCCGCACCGTGGAACGGGCCGGACTGAACCGGTTCATGTTCGAAATGGCCAATATCCGGGAGCACGTTTCCTGGATCGGCAAGGACAAGGAAGCGAACACCAACAAGGCCATCGAACTGACCCGCATCGCCGTGGAAAAGCTGCGCCAGGACAAGCCGCTGTTCGCCAAACAGTTCGACATCAACAAGCGGGTGATGGTCATCGGCGGCGGGGTGGCCGGAATCCAGGCCGCCCTGGACTGCGCGGACGGGGATCGCGAAGTCGTCCTGGTGGAGCGCGAATCCACCATCGGCGGCAAGATGGCCAAGCTGGACAAGACGTTTCCCACCGTGGACTGCAGCAGCTGCATTCTCGGTCCGAAAATGGTGGACGTGGCCCAGCATTCCAAGATCAAGCTCTACGCCATGTCCGAGGTCGAGGACATCAGCGGCTATGTGGGCAACTTCGAGGTCAAGATCCGGCGTAAGGCCGCCTATGTGAACTGGGACCTGTGCACGGGCTGCGGCCTGTGCATGGAAAAGTGTCCGAGCAAAAAGTCCCTGGACCGGTTCAACGAACAGGTGGGCATGACCACGGCCATCAATATCCCCTTTCCCCAGGCCATTCCCAAGAAAGCCGTGATCGACCCGGAATTCTGTTTGAAATTCACCAAGGGCAAATGCGGGATCTGCGCCAAAGTCTGTCCGACCAAGGCCATTGTCTACGAACAGCAGGAAGAGGTGGTCACGGAAAAAGTGGGCGCCATCGTGGCGGCCACGGGGTATGACCTTTTCGACATCAGCAAGTACGGCGAGTACGGCGGCGGGCGATTGCCGGACGTGATCACCGGCCTGCAGTACGAGCGCCTGCTGTCCGCCTCCGGCCCCACCGGCGGCCATGTCAAGCGGCCCTCGGACGGCAAGGAGCCGAAAACCATCGTTTTCGTGCAGTGCGTCGGCTCCCGGGACAAAAGCGTGGACCGGCCGTACTGTTCCGGGTTCTGCTGCATGTACACGGCCAAGCAGGCCATTTTGACCAAGGACCATATCCCGGATTCCACCTCCTACGTCTTCTACATGGACATCCGGGCACCCGGAAAGATGTACGACGAGTTCACCCGGCGGGCCATGGAAGAGTACGACACCAACTATATCCGGGGCCGGGTCTCCATGATCTATCCCAAGGGCGACAAGCTGCTGGTCCGGGGCGTGGATACGCTGCTGGGGGCCCAGGTGGAAGTGGAGGCGGATCTCGTGGTTCTGGCCGCCGGGGCCGAGGCTGCGGTTGGCGCGCCGCAGCTGGCCGAGAAGTTGCGCATCTCTTATGACAAATACGGCTTCTTCATGGAGAGCCATCCCAAGCTGCGGCCCGTGGAGACAAACACGGCCGGCGTATACTTAGCCGGATCGTGCCAGGGCCCCAAGGACATTCCGGCGTCCGTGGCCCAGGGCAGCGCCGCCGCTGCCAAGGTTTTGTCCCTGTTTGCCAAGGACAAGCTGGAAAACGATCCCATGATCTCCTTCGTGGACATCAAGCGCTGCGTGGGCTGCGCCAAATGCATCCAGGTCTGCCCCTTCGGCGCGATCAAGGAAGTGGATTTCCGCGGCGAGCCCAAGGCCGAAGTCATTGAGACGGTTTGCCAGGGCTGCGGTCTGTGCACCGCGACCTGCCCACAGGGCGCCATTCAGCTCTCGCACTTTACAGACAACCAGATTCTCGCCGAGGTCAATGCCTTATGTCAGCTCTAGCCGGAAAGGAACTACGTATCGTCGGTTTTCTCTGCAACTGGTGCTCCTACGGCGGGGCGGACACGGCCGGAGTGGGCCGGTTTTCCCAGCCCACGGACCTGCGGATTATCCGCGTGCCCTGCTCCGGGCGGATCAACCCCTTGTTCGTGGCCAAGACCCTGCTGTCCGGCGCGGACGGCGTCCTGGTCTCCGGCTGCCATCCGCGAGATTGCCATTATGCCGAAGGCAATTTCTACGCCCGCCGCCGGTTGGAAATCTTCAAGCGGTTCCTGCCGACCATGGGCATTGATCCGGATCGCTTCGAATACACCTGGGTTTCCGCATCCGAAGGTCAGCGCTGGCAGAAGGTGGTGACCACCTTCACCGAGCAGATTCACAAGCTCGGGCCCGCGCCGCGTATCGGAACGGTCCACGAACAGAACAAGACTGCCGCAGCCGCGTGTTAAGGAGCTGATACCGTGACGATTCTCACGCAACTCAAGGAACAGATCGCGGCGCAACTGCCGAAACTGGACATGGTCATCGGCTGGGAGCAGGGTTTTGATCCGCTGCATGCCACGCCCTTGTTCATGCGCGGTGCCGAGGACGTGGAGCGTCTTCAGATCGGTCCGCTGGCCGTGCACAATACCGCGACATATCTTACCGGATTGAAGAACAAGAAGGTCGGCCTGGTGGTCAAGGGCTGCGACAGCCGGGCCGTGGTCCAACTGGTGCAGGAAGGGCTGATCAACCAGGAAAACATCGTGGTCTTCGGCTTCCCCTGCGAGGGCGTGGCCGATCTGACCAAGGTCCGCCGCAGGCTCGGCGACATTGGCCGGGTCAACCAGGTGGACATCTCCCCCGACAGTCTGCGTCTGCATCACGACGGCCAGGAAACCGACATCCCCCTGGCGGACGTTCTGGCGGACAAGTGTCTGCGCTGCCGGTTCCCCAATGCCCTGGTCCACGACCACTTCGCCGGCAAACCGCGAGAGCCCCATGCCGCGACGGACGACTACCAGGATGTCCAGGACTTCGAATCTCAGCCTCTGGAGGATCGGTTCGAGCACTGGAAAGAAGAGATGAGTCGCTGCATCCGCTGCTACGCCTGCCGCAACGCCTGCCCGATGTGCGTCTGCCGGGATCATTGCGTGGCCCAGTCCCGTGAACCCCACTGGGTGACCCAGGAAGACGAGGTGCGGGAAAAATGGATGTTCCAGGTGATTCACGCCATGCACCTGGCCGGACGCTGCGTGGAGTGCGGCGAGTGCCAGCGGGCCTGTCCGGTGGACATTCCGGTTCTTGCGCTGAAGCGCAAGCTGAACAAGGAAATCAAGGAATTGTTCAACTATGAAGCCGGTGTCGATCCCAAGGCGATACCGCCGCTGCTCTCCTTCCAGGTGGAGGAAGAGAACATAAACGAGAGAGGTTGGTAATGGCCGAGGCCAAATTCATAGCAAACGACAAGCTGACGGCATGGCTGGACGAACTGTCGGGCCGGATGCGCGTGCTTGCGCCCACCCGGCAGGGCGATGCCGTGGTCTTCGCTCCGTACGCTCCCGGTCAACAGGTGGAACTGGACGCCGAAGCCACGGCCCCGCCGAAAAGCGCCGTGTTCCCGGCCAGCGAGGAACTTCTGCGCTACGACTACCGCAAGGATCCCGAGAATCTGGGCCAGGTGGAGGTGGAACTGCTGCCCACCATTTCCCCGGAACCGACTCTGGTTTTCGGTTCCCGTCCCTGCGGGGCAAGGGGATTTCTGATTTTCGACCGGGTCTATGACGGGGCCAAATACAAGGATCCCTACTATCTTGCCCGCCGCGAAGCCACCATTTTCGCCACCATCGCCTGTCGGCAGGCCGAGAATTCCTGCTTCTGCCACAGCGTGGGCTCCGCTCCCGGCGACGCGACCGGTTCGGATCTGCTGCTCACGCCGGTGGAGGGCGGATATGTGGTCGAGGGTGTCAGTGACAAGGCGGCTCCGCTTCTGGAAAGCTCGCTGCTCGAAGCTGCCGGGGACAAGGTTGATCAGGCCAAATCCCTGCGGGAGAAGGCGCTCCAGGAAATGGGCGATCCGCAGGATTTCGGTCCGGCCAGCAAAAAACTGCTGGCGCTATTCGACAACCTGGGGTTCTGGGAAGAGATGTCCGCGAAGTGCATCAGTTGCGGGGCCTGCACCTACCTGTGTCCGACCTGCTACTGTTTCAACATCACGGATGAGAATGCCGGACTGACCGGACGGCGCGTCCGGTCCTGGGACAACTGCATGTCCTTCCAGTTCACCATGGAAGCCAGCGGGCACAACCCGCGACCGACCAAAGCCCATCGCCTCCGGAACCGGGTCGGGCACAAGTTCAGCTACTATCCGGATCTGCACGAAAAAATCATCGCCTGTTGCGGGTGCGGACGCTGCATCAAGAGCTGCCCGGTGAGCGTGGATATTCGAGAAATCGTGACCAGGGCCATGGACTACCAGCCCAAGGCTGTCGAGGAGGCCGCAAAATGACCGAGAATCCGCAACGATCCCCCCTGGCGGCCAACCCCTATCTTCCGGAAATCGGCACCATCGTCGAAACCATCCAGGAAACCCACAACATCAAGACGTTCCGGGTTGTTCTGGGCAGTGAAGAACGGATGCAAGACTTCCATTACGAGCCCGGTCAGGTGGGTCAGCTTTCCGTGTTCGGCATCGGGGAGGCCACCTTCGTGATCAATTCCCCGCCCACGCGCAAGGAGTATCTCCAGTTCAGCGTGATGCGCGCCGGTGAAGTGACCACCAAGCTGCATGGCCTTTCCAAGGGCGACCGGGTCGGGGTGCGCGCGCCCCTGGGCAATCATTTTCCGTACGAATCCATGAAGGGCAAGGACATCGTCTTCATCGGCGGCGGGATCGGCATGGCCCCATTGCGCACCTTGCTGCTGTTCATGCTGGACAACCGGGCGGATTATGGAAAGATCCGGGTGCTGTACGGAGCGCGCAGTCCCCAGGACATGGCTTTCAGTTACGAACTGCCGGAGTGGCTGGAGCGCAAGGACATGGAAACCGTGCTGACCATCGACCGGGAAGCCGAAGGCTGGGAACACAGAGTGGGCTTGATTCCCAACGTGCTCCTGGAAATGGCGCCCAAGCCGCGCAAGGCCGTGGCCGTGACCTGCGGCCCCCCGATCATGATCAAGTTTACCCTGCAGGCCCTCAAGAAGCTGGGCTTCAAGGACAACCAGATCGTCACGACCCTGGAGAAGCGCATGAAATGCGGCGTCGGCATCTGCGGTCGATGCAACATCGGGACAAAATACGTGTGCGTGGACGGTCCGGTATTTACGAACGAACAATTGCTCGAACTGCCCAACGAGCTGTAGGATCCGCTTTGCTTGCGATTTTTGTCGCACCAGAACGGAATCAAGGAGAAGACAATGGCCGTTTTTTTTCAAGCAGCCGAGATTGCCGCGGCCGCTGTGAACATCGAGCGTCAAGGACAGGTTTTTTACTCCAACGCGGCCAATGCGGCCACAAATCCGGATGCCAAGGATTTCTTCCTCTATTTCGCCAAGGAAGAGGCTCGGCACGAGGACATATTTCAGCAGCTCAAGGATCGTCTCGGCAAGATCGAGCTGCCGGCCTGGAGCACCAACGAGGAATACGGGATGTATCTCCAGGCGTTGATCGACTCGCACTCTATTTTCTCACCCGATCTGCAAAAGCGTTTAGCCGAGGCCGGGAACGAGAACGAGGCCATTCGTCTGGCCATGGGCTTCGAAAAGGATACCATCCTGTTTTTCATGGAAATGCGAGAACTGGTTCCGGATTCCGAAAAGAAATTCGTCCAGCAATGTATTGATGAAGAACGCTCTCATTTGCGACAGCTGTCTTCAATGTTGAAGTGATTGCGGCGGCCGTACGTACCAGATGATTCCAGATGGCATGCCGGAGCTTCAGCGGTGCTTGAGTAGATGTGCCGCATGCGTTCCGGCGATTTGTATATGTGATTATTCCTGTCAGGATAACCCGTTAAGGAGGTAGTTTCATGGACAAGATTTTACGGATTGACGTAGGAGCGCAAGGCGGCCCCAAAGCCACCGTCGAGCCGGTGGGCGACTATGCGGGCATGGGTGGACGCGGCATGACCACCATGGTCGTGTACAAGGAAGTTCCCGCTGATTGTCATCCTCTCGGACCGGAAAACAAATTGGTCATCTCTCCTGGATTGATGAGCGGATCAGCCGCTTCCTCGTCCGGCCGCATTTCCGTGGGCTGCAAGAGCCCGCTGACCGGCACCATCAAGGAATCCAACGCCGGCGGCACGGCTGCCCAGGCTCTCGGCCGGCTGGGGTATGCCGCGGTGATTCTGGAAGGCGAGCGTCAGGGCGACGACATGTACAAGATCGTCATTGACGACAAGGACGTGAAGATTGAGAAGGCCAACGATCTGAAAATGTTGCCCAACTACGATCTGATCGAAAAATTGAAGCCCGTGCACGGCGAGAAGGTTTCGGTCATCTCCATCGGCACGGCCGGGGAAATGCGATTTTCAAATTCCTCCATCGCGGTCACAGATCCCGAATTCCGTCCGACCCGGCACTGCGGCCGCGGCGGCGTGGGCGCGGTGATGGGCTCCAAAGGCATCAAGTGCATCGTGGTGGACGCCTCGAATACCAAGATGCGCCAGCCCGTGCGCCCGGATGAGTTCAAGGAAGCCAACCGCAAGTTCGTCGAAGGTCTGAAGCAACATGCCGTCACCGGCCAGGGCCTGCCCACCTACGGCACCAACGTGCTGACCAACGTGCTCAACGAGGCCGGCGGCTATCCGACGTACAACTTCCGCGAGGGCCGCTACAAGCACGCCCAGAATCTGTCAGGGGAACTGCAGGCCGAGACCATGAAGAACCGTCCCGGCGGCGTGGCCACCCACGGCTGCCATCGGGGTTGCGCCATTCAGTGTTCCGGTACCTGGACGGACAAAGACGGCAACTACATGACCAAGCAGCCGGAGTACGAAACCGTCTGGTCCCACGGCGGCAACTGCGGCATCGACGATCTGGACGTCGTGGCCAAGCTGGATTTCCTGGACGACAACTACGGCCTGGACACTATTGAGATGGGCGTGACCATCGGCGTGGCCATGCAGGCCGGAGTGATCGAATTTGGTGATGCCGAAGGCGCCGTCAATCTGGTCCATGAAGTGGGCAAGGGCACGCCGCTGGGTCGCATTCTTGGCGCCGGCGCGGCCACCACGGCCCGCTGCTACGGCCTGGAACACGCTCCCGTGGTCAAAGGCCAGGCCATGCCGGCCTACGACCCCCGCGCGGTCAAGGGCATCGGCGTGACCTACGCCACCACCACCCAGGGCGCGGACCATACCGCAGGGTATGCCGTAGCCACGAACATCCTCAAGGTCGGCGGTGACGTGGATCCGCTGAAGTCCGAAGGCCAGGCCGAGCTGTCCCGCAATCTGCAGGTGGCCACCGCTGCTCTGGACGCCACGGGCTACTGCCTGTTCATCGCCTTCGCCATCCTGGATCAACCTGAAACCTTCGGCGCCATGGTCGATTCCATCAACCACATGTACGGCCTGGAAATGACCGGCGACGACGTGGTGGCACTGGGCCAGAAGATCCTGAAGATGGAGCGCGAGTTCAACAAGAAGGCCGGCTTCGGTCCCGAACATGACCGCCTGCCCCGCTACTTCTCCCGCGAGCCGCTGGCGCCTCATAACGTGGTTTTCGACGTATCCGCCGAGGAACTTGACAGCGTCTACAACTTCTAACAGCTACGACTTCCTTCCCGGACCGGAGGCCGAGCCTCCGGTCCGGGATTTTTTTCGACGCGGCGTCTGATGCCTTGCAGTGACGACGAACCTTGAATCCAGGAGTCACCGTGCCGTACACAGCCCCCTATCCCGAACCCTACGATCAACTCCTGGGAAATCTGCCGCTGGTCCTGATGGAGCATGACGCGCCAGAATATTTTGGCATTCTGCTTCAGGGCGGATTCGACATGCCCGTTCCCGAACCCTGTACGCTGCGGGAGTTTCTGTGCGAGCTGGTCGGCGTCTGCGGGGTGTATACGGAAAAAAGTCTGCAGACCATCTTCCTGGACGGAAAAGCCATTGACGATCTGGACCGGGCCTTGCTCGGGCCGTCCTCACGACTGGCCCTGTCCGCGGCCATGCCCGGACTGGTGGGAGCGACCATGCGCCGGGGCGGGTATTACAGCCGGATGCGGGAGGGCATTTCCCAGGCAAAGGGCGATGGTCTTGAGGCTTCTGAAAAAAAGCCGTTCCGGCTGCATGTCCGTCTCTACAATGCCGTGGGCCGCGAACTTGCCGGATTGTTTCTGCACCACGGGATTTTCGTTTCTTCGGAAAGCCTGCTCCGATTTTTGAAAATCCAGCCGCCCAAATTCTTCGATCATCTACAAAAAGCCTCTCTTGCAGGCGCTCCTCTGCCTATAGGATCATCAGCGGCGGGCACCTGGCAACTCCCCGGGGGTGATATCGCCCTGCGGGTCACCAGCGAACGTAAGGAATGACTTCTTCTTCCGGCCAGGACTTCTCCTTTCTCACTTGAGACGTCTCAGCACCGGTTCAACCAAGCATTTTTTCTGCCCCCCCTGACCATCACGCTGCCTCAAAAGGCGTCGCATCGGTGGCACGCAATATTGTTCCGCGCGGCAAGACGGGTTTTCAGGCGCATGATGCGTTCATACGATTCTTGTATGCGGGATTCCGAAATGCGGCCATCCCGGACCAGACCCAGGATGATTTCCTGGGCCTTTTGCGCAATCCCATCGTCATACACAAGGTTGTTCCCGAAAATAATGATATCCGCGCCGGCCAGGATGGTTTGTTTCAGGGCGATTTCCAGGCTGTAGTGGTCTGTAATGGCCTGCATCTGCATGTCGTCGGAGATGATCACGCCCTGGTAGTTCATCTGGTCGCGCAACAGGCCCTGCATGATCGCCGGAGAAAGGGTCGCTGGCCAATCCGGATCCAGGGCGGCATTGAAAACATGTGCGGTCATGATCATGTCCGTGCCCACGGAGCTCAGGATTTCGCGGTAGGGTTCCAACTCGATTTCAGTCCAGGTCTGGGTGACGTCCGTGAAGCCGAGATGGGAATCCGTGGTGGAACTGCCATGGCCGGGAAAATGTTTCAGTGCGGTCAGGATGCCTTCGGCCTGATGAGCGAGAATTTCCGCCATGGCCTGTTCGGCGACAATGTGCGGATTGTCGGAAAAGCTGCGTTCCAGCATGCCGATGACCGGGTTGCCCGGGTTGACGTTCACATCCACCACGGGAGACAGGTTGATGTTGATGCCCAGTTCGGCCAGCATCCTGGCAGTCTGGCGGGAATATTCACCCGTGAGGGTCAGGTCGTTCTGCAAGCCGAGCCAGCCCTTGGAAACCGTTGCCGGAAACCCGAAGGTTTCCTTGAGCCGGTTGACCCGTCCGCCCTCCTGATCGATGGCCACGAACAGCGGGACGTCCGGGGACGCGGCGTGGAGCCTGGCCACCAGATTTTTGAGCTGTTCCGGCGAGGCCACGTTGCGGACGCGACTTTTCAACTCGACGTCGTAGTCGAAGATGATCACTCCGCCCACCCGTCCGGCACGAATGTCTTGGATGACGGAGCAGGTTTCCTCCACATCCAGGCCGCGAAATCCGATCATCAGCATCTGGCCCACCATGGCTTCCAGGCTGTCGTTCAATGCCGCCGAGGCCGTGCGAACCGGCAGCCATGACAAGGCTAGGACAAGGAGCAGGCACGCAAGAAAAGACGATGTCAGGGAGAGGGATTGGTGGCGAATGTTCATGAAACACCTCGTGTGATTAAATTTCATAGATATATGATCACATGAATTACAGAATCCGGCACCCGTCTTCCGTGACCAGGATCATGTATTCCCAGCGAATGCCGCCCCATTCCGGATAATAGAGCCCCGGTTCCACGGTGACGATCATGCCCGGAGCCAGGATGGTCTTGTCGTGGGGCCCCAGGCTCGGCGCCTCATGGGTTTCCAGCCCGATACCGTGTCCCAGGCCGTGGTTGAACCGCTCATCCACGAGATAATCCCGAAAGAAGCTCTTCACCAAATGATATGCTTCGGCGACCGGCTTTCCCGGGCGAATCGCAGCAATGGCCGCGTCCTGGGCCTTGCGGACCAGGTCCATGGTGCGTTTGAAGCCGTCCGGGGGGGCGGCGCCGACCCAGAAGGTCCTGGTTTGATCCGAACAGTAGGCGTTGAGGCGGGCGCCGGCGTCCACCAGAACCAGGCAGTCCTCCCGGACAGGGGTGTTGTCGGGCACGGCATGGGGCTGGGCCGCATTGGCGTTCACTCCCACGATGGTCGGAAAGGCCAGTTCCTGGGCGCCGCGTTCCCGGAACAGCTTCTCCATCTCCCAGGCGATGTCCCGTTCCGTGCGTCCCGGCTGCAACAGGTCCGGCACCATGGCGAAAACCTCGTGATTCAGCTTGCAGGAGGCCTCCATCAGGGCGATTTCGTATTCATCCTTGATCCTGCGCAACATTTCAACCATGTTTTGCGTCGGCGCAAGGACAATGTGGTCCTTCAACTCGGCATGGAAATCATAGCTCATGGCCCGGGATTCGAATCCTAAGGCGTTGTAGTTCAATCCGGCCAAAAAATTCCGGACCTGCTGTATTTTGGGGCTGGTATAGATGAACAGCCGCTCCTTGGGCCAAACTTTGGCAGCGGCGATCTCGTAGCGCGGATCCGTGAGCAGCCAGTCCTTTCCGGCTGCGTCGACAATCAGCAAGCCCGCACTTTCATTGCATTGGGGGTCGTGCAGCTCGAATCCGCTCAGGTAGAATCTGTTTGCCGGGCTGGAGACCAGCAATGCCTGGAGTCCGGCTTCGTGCAGCCGTTCCCGCAGCCTTTCCCGGCGATGGGCGTGTCTGTCGATCATGGTTCTCGTTCCTGTTCCTGCCCGGCGACAAGGCCCTGGCGTATTGTATCCTCTTGCAGAATCAGCGTCCGAAATGCCGTTTCCTGCGAGGATGATCCGGAAGCGACGTGGGACATGACGGAATCTCGTATGGGAATGCCATGTCGTGTTTTTCTAAACTATCCAAAGTTGCCGTGCAATCGGCAATTCGTTATGAACGGGGGTTTGCCCGTACATGGGCAGCGAGCATCAATCAAGGAGAAAATGCTCATGAAAAAAGCCTTGATAACCGGAATAACCGGTCAGGATGGGGCTTATCTGGCGGAATTTCTGCTGGAGAAGGGTTATGAAGTACATGGCATCAAGCGCCGTTCTTCCCTGTTCAACACCCAACGGGTGGACCATCTCTACCGTGATCCGCACGAAGAGGACGTACGTTTCCTCATGCATTACGGGGACCTGACCGACGCAACCAACCTGACCAGGATCATCCAGGAGGTGCAGCCGGACGAAGTGTACAATCTGGCCGCCCAAAGCCACGTCAAGGTGTCCTTTGAAAGCCCTGAGTACACGGCCAACACTGATGCTCTCGGTACCCTGCGCATGCTCGAAGCTATTCGCCTTCTTGGTTTGACCGACAAGACGCGCATCTACCAGGCTTCCACCTCGGAACTTTACGGCAAGGTCCAGGAAGTGCCCCAGAGCGAGACCACCCCGTTCTACCCCCGCTCTCCGTATGCCGTGGCCAAGCTGTATGCGTTCTGGATTACGGTGAACTACCGCGAGGCGTACAACATTTTCGGCTGCAACGGAATCCTCTTCAATCATGAATCTCCGATTCGCGGCGAAACTTTCGTCACCCGTAAGATTACACGGGCGGCCGCGCGCATCGTCCTGGGACTGGAGAAAAATCTTTTCCTCGGTAATCTCGGCGCCTTGCGGGACTGGGGCCATGCCAAGGATTTCGTGCGTGCCCAGTGGTTGATCCTGCAGCAGGACAAACCTGAAGATTTTGTCATCGCCACGGGCGAACAGCACTCGGTCCGGGAATTTTGCGATCTGGCCTTCCGGGAAGTGGGCATCGAGCTGCGCTGGGAAGGTGAAGGACTCGAAGAAAAGGGCATTATCGCTAAATACCAGCCGACTCCAATCGTCCAGTCCTGCCTGCAACGCATCGGAAAAAACGTCTCCCTTTCGGAGGGGGATGTCCTGGTTTCCGTGGATCCCCGCTACTTCCGGCCAACGGAAGTGGAAAGTCTTCTCGGCGATCCGACCAAGTCCCGGGAAAAACTGGGCTGGACCCCCGAGATCAGCTTTCCGGAAATGGTTACGGAAATGGTAGCCTTCGATGTCCGGGAAGCCTCCCGCGAATCCATCTGCGTTCACAACGGCTTCGGTCTGCCCGGAAGCTGCGAGGCGTTCATGTAGCGTTCGCGGCTGATATTTTTTCAAATAAACATGGCCCGATCTTCGCGCTTCCGCGGAAAATCGGGCCTTGTTTTTTGTATGGTTACTGTTCAGTTGCGTGTTCCGGCTATCTCAATTTTCGATCCCGCGCGACTCCCACCCCGACTTCGTAGCAACACATGTCTGGTCTTGTACTGCCTCGAAGGGATTTGCGGACGAGGGAGGAAACTCGGTCATGTGCCGCAGAAGGTCTGATAGACCCGCTCCGAGGGTTCAGGAGGCAGGCAGTATTCGGCATGCTCGGGACTGCTTTCGTATGGTCGGGACAGGACTTCCACCAGGCGGTTCATCACGCTCAAGTCGTTGCGTTCCACCGCGGCTTCCAGGGCTTCTTCGACCTTGTGGTTGCGGGGGATGACCGCCGGGTTTCGGGCCTGCATCAAAACGCGGGATTCTTCCCTGGAATCCGCCTGTTCAGACAGCCGGGCCATCCAGCGCTCATGCCATGATTGGAAGGCCGGATCCTGGAACACGGGCGCATCCGGAAGCCGTTCCGAGGCAAGATCCCGGAAGGTGTTGGTGTAATCGGCCTGGTTCTTGTGCATGCAGGAGAGCAGTTCCTGGATCAGGCTTTTGTCCGGGGCCTTTTCATTGAACAGGCCGATCTTGGCGCGCATGCCCGCAAGCCATGCCCGCTCGAAAATTTCTGAAAAGGAAGAAATCGCTTCCTGGGCGAGAGTGACGGCCGTTTTCTGGTCCGGCGCAATCAGGGGCAGCAGCGTTTCAGCGAAACGGGAGAGATTCCACTGGGCGATCTGGGGCTGGTTGCCGTAGGCATAGCGTCTGTCCTTGTCGATGGAACTGAAGACCGTTTCCGGATCATAGGCGTCCATGAAGGCGCAGGGGCCGTAGTCGATGGTCTCGCCGGACAAGGTCATGTTGTCCGTGTTCATCACCCCATGGATGAAACCGACATGCAGCCATTTTGCCACCAGAGAAGCCTGGCGTTCCAGAACGGCCCGCAACAAGGCGAGATAGGGATTTTCGGTCTTGTCCAGATCCGGATAATGACGTCGCAGGGTGTAGTCGGCCAGGACCCGGATCGTATTCCGATCTCCTTGCGCCGCAAGATATTCAAACGTGCCGAATCGGATGTGGCTCGCGGCGACCCTGGTCAGGATCGCTCCTGTCTGCGGAGTTTCGCGAAAGACGGGCTCTCCGGTGGTCACCACGGCAAGGCTGCGGGTTGTGGGGATGCCGAAACCGTTCATGGCTTCACTGATGATGTACTCCCGCAGCATCGGGCCCAGGGCCGCGCGTCCGTCTCCCCGTCGTGAAAAAGGCGTTCGTCCGGACCCTTTGAACTGGATGTCGAGCCGCTCTCCGCGCGGGGTGACCTGTTCTCCGAGCAGGATCGCCCGACCGTCGCCAAGGATGGAGAAATATCCGAACTGGTGACCCGCATAGGCCTGGGCGAGAGGCTCGGCGCCTTCGGGTATCCTGTTGCCCGCAAATATTGCCGCCCCCCCTTCGCCTGCCAGGGCATCCGCATTCAGACCCAGGAACTCCGCCAGGGCACGGTTGAACACGACCAGTCGGGATTCGCGGACCGGAATCGGATTAAGCCGGACGAACAACGTCTCGGGCAACCGGGCATAGCTGTTGTCGAAGTTCCAACCGGTGCCGACGGCCGCGGAATCCTGGGATTGTGGTTGTGTCGCCATGGGCTGTCTCCTTCACGATACGAGTGATGTTTCATTGGCGTTTGGCTGCCGATCAATATCCTGCTCAAGTCCCGGCCGCGGTTCGTTGCACAGTCGGACGACAGCTTGATATCGCTCTTCAACGACCCAGCGATCCAGTTCTTCCGGCAAGCCTTCACGGGCGCCCCGGACAAGCATTTCGGCATGCCGCAAAAGCGTAGCCTGATCTTCGGGACGGTGAGCGAAGTAGGCCACAGTGGCTATCGTGTCCAGCAGGTGGATGAATATCTGGACACTGGAGCGGACATTGTGTCGGATCTGGTTGAATGCCGCGTCCGTGATCTCAGAAAATCCCCTGGTGGGCGCTATGATCCGCAGTTGCTTCCCCTCGTCAAAGAGATACGGGGAAGGAATGTTGCGTTGGGCCAGTCGGCACAGGGCGGTTCCCAGTTGGTCAATGCAGGCGATTGCCGTGAACGGGTCGTTCAAGCTGGGAGAAAGCGCCCGCAACGCAATCTCGACAAGTTCAAGGACCGCGAACTCTACGTCCTGGCTCGGGGTTCTTTCGTCATCCAGGGCGAACGCCCGGTTGATTCGTTTCGGGAGTTGATCGGTGATTTTGTCTTCCGGCCAGATCCGCACCAAAGGTTGTCCAGCAACAATATACCGGCCCGGCTGCTGCTCCAGTCGGATGACCGCATCCTCCTTTACGGCCCATTCCATCAGGACTTCCTTGTCGATGAATTGAATATAACCGTCGGTGGTTGCGGGAACAGGACGGGATTTCCTGGAGAACATATCCAGGAAATCCGCACTGGGCCGTTCTTCCTTTTGCGGGGTGTCTTTTGCAGGTTTTTTAGGATAAAGATGATCGATGGTCGTGAGCAGCTCGTTGCCCACACGGGCCACAACCCTGTTGGCCTGAATGGAAACGGAGACGTGATGGATGAAGTAGATCAGGACTCCCACGCTCAATACCGCAAAGAATACGCCCAGAGTCACTGACAAATGCGGAACGAATTCGGTGTCTCCCGAAGAATCCGAACGTCGCACGGTGCGCAACACGATCAGGCAGTAGAGAAACGTGGCGACGAAGGTGCCGAGCACCACCTGGGTCGTTGTGTCTCGCATGAAATTCCGGAGCAGCCGGGGACCGAGCTGGGATGTAACAAGCGACAGGGCGACCAGCGTTATGGAGAACACGACGCCGGCGATGGTGATCATTGATCCGGCAATGGTTTTCAGGACCGCACTGGCGCCCTCGGCTCCGCCGGAAAAGGTCCAGCCCAATGATTCAAAAAAATCCGCCATGGGATCGTTCATAGTGATGGTTAAAAAGGCCAGGGCCACGGCCACGCTGGACATGACACCCGGAGTGAACCACAAACTGGAACGAATCTTAACGAATATTTTTAAGAACTGCGCTTTCACGACGATTCCTCAGACACCGGCAAATTTCAAGATTATGAGAGCAGGTGTGGGAGGCCGACGACGTTTGGCGCTTCTATCACACCTCATTTCCTGTCGGAATATGCAAAAGCTATCGTGTCGGTATGTAGATGCACAATACGTAAAATTGCTTATCCGTCCTTTAGAAACTCCCAATACGAGAAAAACATGGACATCTTGCTCGCACTTGTAGCCGCCGCCGCATATGGAGCGGCGGATTTCAGCGCCGGTCTGGCGTCGCGGCGTTCGCCCGCACTGACGGTGACCTTTCTTTCCCAGTTGACGGGGCTGGTGATGTTCGGGATTGCCATGGTCTTGATCAGGGAGCAGCCCACGGTCTCGGCTGTCGGGTGGGGAGCGGCGGCAGGCGCTGTCGTCGCTTTATCGATCTTTGCGTATTATCGGGCTTTGGCCCTGGGCAGCATGGGGATCGTGGCCACCATCACGGCGATCTGGTCGGCGGTGGTGCCGTTTGCGCTTGGCCTCGCCCTTGGGGAAAGACCTTCATCGATGGCCGTCATCGGCATATTCTGCGTCATCGTCGCCGTGGGCATCATGTCGCATGGTCCGGAACGGATAGTGGTCGCTGGCGACAGGAAGCCGGGGAAGGCGGGTCAGGCCTCTGTCCTGTTCTTGGCCGGCCATTTACGAGGGATCTTGAAAACACATGGGTTGATCGGAGCCACACTGGCCGGCATCGGATTTGGATTGCTCGGCATTTTGATGAAGCAGGCAAGCATGCACGGCAACATCATCTGGCCGGTCTTCGCCGCGAGCATCGCCGCGGTTGTCATTACCGGACCAATGGTCGCAGCGACGAGTTCGCCCCTGACCTTCAACCGGCACAACCTGCCGCACATTCTCTCGGCAGGAGTGCTGCAATCCCTCGGAGTTCTGACCTTTCTGCTGGCGATACAGGAAAGCCTGGTCTCCATCATTGCCGTTATCGTGGCCCTTTCACCCGCGCCGACCATGTTTCTGGCCAGGTTTTTTCTCAATGAAAGCATGACCCGGGCTCAGTTGGCCGGTGTTGCCCTGGCCCTTGCGGGCATCGTCATCATCACCGCGCAACAGACTTGAACAGGAGCATTCGGGGTTTGTGGGTCGAAGTTCGTTGGTACGAACCAAAATCAAATTCCGAATGCTCCCGCTGAAGCTGTCGGGATGAATCAGGAGCTCGTCATACCGCGAATAAGGAATACAAGACGCCCAGCAGCCCGATGCCGGCAAGGATAAAAACCGGCGTTCGCGGCATTTCACCATCATTTTCCATGGCTCGCCCGAACATGAAAAAAACCACGGGGTGGACAAGAAAGGGCATGGAGAAAATGAACGGAATCAGGAGGGCTGCCTCCGGGCCGAACATGCCGCCCTGGGTTGCGGCGAACAGACCGAAATGGGAAATACCCGAAGATACGGCCATGGCCGTGAATCCCAAGGGCATGCCGGCGATGCTGAGCAGGACGAATCCGCCGAACACGGCGCAAAGCTGCCAACCAAAGGAGAATTGCATCAACCCCTTGACCTCGCTGGCGTCCTTGCCGCCGGCTCTGCCCATTGTTCGCATGGAATAGATGGTCAGCAGGACGCCGACCAGAACTATGAGCAGGGACGGCCACATGATCAGCCTGTCAAGTTGGGCGCTCATGGCCAGCACTGAAAAGACGAAAATATGGCCGAAAAAGGGGATGTTGATCATGATCGGCGCCCGGTAGGCGGCGGTGTTGCCAAGGTCTCCCGCCGTGCAGGCGCCGGTCAATCCGGAGTGAGACAAGGCTCCGGCCATGCCCGGTGCAAGATTGCGGGCCTGGTTGGTCTTTCCGAACAGCATCAGCAGGGCGATCCCGCCGAACATCCAGAACATTTGCCCGAAAAATCCATACGCCAGAACCGCGTTCATGCCGGTGATGGCAAAGGCTTCCGTGATCCGGGAGCCGCCGATCATGAAATTGGCGGCCAATACAACGGGTATCCCGGCAAACAACAGGGCGCGAATGGTCGGCCCGAAGCGCCAGCGATACATCAAGGCTCCGAGACCGGCGGCAATGATCATGGCAAAAAAGATCTGGGGCAGGGCGATGACGGGCCTGATCCACATCGCAATGGTATACGACGCCAGGAGAATGCCCAGAATGGCAATCACTTCCACCAGCCCCATCTTGATGTACAGGCGCTTGTTGGCCACCTTGGCCTTGTGATCGATGAGGATCACGGAGCCTACCAGCCCGAGATAGGCGATCAGCGGGTAGAATCGGCTGAGGTCGGTAAAACTCAGGCCTACAATCAATCGGTACAAGGCTTCGATGCCGATCAGCAGAAAAAAAGAACGAATAATGAAGACAAGTTGGGTGCGCCCCGTGCCCAGGACTGTTTCTTCCGTGGAATGAATCACCATGTCGTCCGGATCAAGTTCGATGCCGCCGAGGATCTTGCGCAGCTCCTGCCCCCCCACGAAAAAGGAGACCGTCAAGGCGACAATGGTCGTGCGGCTGACAAGATCGATCAGCGAAAACTGAGGCAAGCCGGGAGTGGATACTCCGCTGGCCACCAGCACGTAACCCATGGTCAGCCCGAAAATGACGATGATCAGGATCGGCGAATAGCGGGTCCCGGCGACGGCCGTCCTGGCCACCAGAACCATGGGGATGAGGAGAAACAGGGAAAGCAGAAACTGGTTCAGGATCTGCAGATTGGCTATCTGATCAACCACAACGGCGACATCCATGAGAGGACCTCCTGAAGCATGCATTACGGACTATGGCAGTATGCAGCAGCTTTTGCCGACACTATTCATCAACCATCTACCAGGACCCGTGGTGTTTATCAACGAGAACGCCGTTCCGGGCCGACAATCCCTGAGTCGTACATTGAAAGCTTTCCCTGGTGTTTCGGATTATCGCCGTCCTGATTTCAATTGAAATCCTGATAAGAAAAACCTTGCCATGAATAAAAGCATTCATTAAGTAATGTTTCAAAAATGGCAACTGCCACCATAACCCTATATTTTTGTAAGTTATTTTATTTAAATATAACAAGTTATGGAATTGTTCATGCTGCTTTTTCCGTGGATATCTGTCATGGTCTGGCGAATTTATGTCAGTTTTGTAACGTTTGTGTTTTTCTTGCTGAAATCTTTTCAGCCTGTTAATACATTTTTGTATCTTCTTATGAATTTCATGTGGTATTTCATGGTCGAAATTACGGGTATTTGTTATGCTGCTTTTTTGCTTCAGCCGGCAATCGTCCTGCGTCATCAAGTTGATGTACTGTTCTCACCTCAATGAAAGAGTGTACCTATGTGCCGTTTATTCTCTCTGACCAGTTCCGAGCCCATATCGCCGATGCGGGCCATTGAGGCACTGGATGTGATGAAGGAAGGTCATGACGGTTCGGGAATAGGTCTTTTTCTGACCGATCTTTCCGGTCCCTTCCAGGAATTCAAAGACCTGCCCATCCTTTCCGGTATTTTCACCCAGGATGGTCTGCGCCGTCTGGACGCAGTCATGTCCGAAAAAGGTTTTGTCCCCAAATTCCGATTGACCCTGGATATGAATCAAACTCCTCCGGGCACTCCCCGGCGAGAAGTCTATCTGACGCAGGTCTATGAACCCCCGGCACACTGGAATGACCTGGAGCCGACGATCCGCGAACAGGAATTGACCAGGACCCGGCTGACCCTGCGCCATATGGGGCAGGTAGAGGAAGACATGGTCGTCTTCAGTTTCTGGCCGGACGTGATCATGATCAAGGAAGTCGGCGATCCCATGGAAATCGGCCGATACCTCGGTCTGGATCGAAAAGAGCTGTATGCGGGGCGAATACTTGCCCAGGGCAGGCAGAACACCAATTACGGCATCAATCTGTACGCGTGCCATCCCTTTTTCATTCAGGGCGTGTCCACCATGACCAACGGCGAGAATACGGCCTTCGTGCCCATCAAGGAATATTTGAGCACTCAGGGCGTTCCCGGCTATGAAGGGTACCAGTCCGACTCCGAGGTGTTCACCCATATTCTCCATTTCACCCTCAAGGGCCTCGGACTCGGCCTGGAAGCCTATAAGCACGTGATTACCCCGCTGCAGGCTGAAGATCTGGAAGCCCATCCGGACCGGGATTTTCTGCATACCTTGAAGCAGGCCTGCCGGCGGCTGATCATCGACGGCCCGAATTGCGTCATCGGCTGCCTGCCGGACAAGTCCATGTTCATGGTTCAGGACCGCAAGAAACTGCGTCCCGGCATTGTCGGCGGCAGGCCAGGCCTGTTCGCCTTTTCGTCCGAAGCCTGCGGGCTGGACGCCGCCATTCCGGAACGCGACAAATCCAAGGATTTTCAACCCATGCACCTTGACACGGCCATTGTGTCGCCCGATTGTCAGGAGATTCGAATATGCCGGCAAACGCAGCCGTTACCCCATCTACATTAAGTCAACGCGACCTTCCCTGGCAGATCAACTGGGACATTCATACCTGCACCCTGTGCGGCAAATGCACGGCGGTTTGCCCCGTCAATGCCATTGAGTTCGGCACGTTCCGCAAGCGGGCCATCGTCACGCCGCCCCTGGGCCTGCGGGAAAAGCCCTCCTCCAGTTCCAACGTCTATTACGGCATCCGGCAGCGCACGGACCCTGCCTATGCCTGCATCGGCTGCGCCACGTGCAACATGGTCTGCCCGAACAACGCCATCCGACCGCTGAAGTCGGAAAGCACGGACACGCTGCGCTATCACCGCGACCGGGGCGGCCAGCCGCGAACCCGCGGCGGCCGGCGCAATGCCGGGGAAAGCGTTCTGGATCAGATCAAGTTCATGCGCATCTCCATGCTCACGGACCCGGCCCTGGATGCCGGACGTCATGAGTTTGAGATGCGCACGCTGATCGGTCGCATCCTGCCCCCGGCCGAGGCGCTCAAGACCCGCCGGGAACAGGGCTGGATGCCTCCGGTTCGGGAAATCTATCCACTGATGATCGGTTCCATGAGCTTCGGGGCGTTGTCCCCGAACATGTGGGAAGGATTGCAGATGGGGGTGGCTTATCTGAACGAGGAGCTGGGCATGCCGGTGCGCATGTGCACCGGGGAGGGAGGATGTCCGCCGCGACTGCTGCGTTCGCGCTTCATGAAGTACGTCATTCTTCAGATAGCCAGCGGCTATTTCGGCTGGGATGAGATCATTCACGCCATTCCGCACATGAAGGAAGACCCCTGCGCCGTGGAGATCAAGTACGGTCAGGGCGCCAAGCCCGGCGACGGCGGACTGCTCCAGTGGCACAAGGTCAACCAGCTTATTGCCGCGATCCGCGGTGTGCCGCCCGGCGTCAGTCTGCCAAGTCCGCCCACGCACCAGACCAAGTACTCCATTGAGGAAGCCGTGGCCAAGATGATTCAGTCCATGAGCATGGCCTGGGGCTTCCGGGTGCCGGTATACCCGAAGATCTCCGCCTCCAGCACATCGCTTTCCGTGTTGAACAATCTGACCCGCAATCCCTATGCCGCGGGTTTGGCCATCGACGGCGAGGACGGCGGCACCGGAGCGGCCTACAACGTGTCCATGAACCACATGGGCCATCCCATCGCCTCCAATCTGCGGGATTGTTATCTGAACCTGGTCAAGCTGGGCAAACAGAACGAATTGCCCATCATCGCCGGCGGCGGTGCGGGCAAGAACGGCAACCTGGCGGCCAACGCCGCGGCCCTGATCATGCTCGGCGCCAGCGCGGTCCAGATCGGCAAGTACATTATGCAGGCCGCTGCGGGGTGCCTGGGGTCCGAGGGCGACCGCTGCAACATCTGCAATATCGGCCGTTGCCCCAAAGGGATCACGTCGCAGGATCCGCGGCTTTATCGCCGCCTGGACCCGGAACAGGTGGCCGAGCGGGTGGTGGACGTGTTTGTCGGATTCGACACGGAACTGAAGAAGATCGTCGCCCCCTTGGGCCGCTCCACCTCCCTGCCCATCGGGATGTCCGACGCCTTGGGCATTGCGGACAAGGCCGCGGCGGAACGGCTGCAGATCAAATACGTGGTGTAGGGATCGAGGCCACGGTCTTTAAATCTTGGTACGCAAGCCCAGGCGTCACGATGGCCGCGACCGTGAGCCACTTCCTTTTTTCAACCAGGACAAAGAAGTGAACCGTTCCGACGTGACGTCCATGAAGAACGGAAATATTTCTTGATGAGGCATACATGAGCAAAGCAGAAGCAGTACATATTGCCGGTACAGACGAGACAGGACGGGTTTCCTCCCGAATACTGGAAGAGCGCATTCAGGAGGCCGTGCGCAGCGGCGCCTGCGATCTGGAGGTAGCGGCCCGGGGCCAGCACGGCATTGGCGGGCGGCTTTTTCAGCCGGAAGGCAAGCCGATCACCGTGCGGATCACCGGCTCACCCGGTCAGCGCACCGGATCCATGGGTTCGCCGGGAACGACCATTGAAATTCACGGTCCGGCTTCCGATGACATCGGCTGGCTTAATGCCGGCGCGGAAATCATCGTCCACGGCTACGTCACCAACGGGGCCTGCAACGCCATGGCCCAGGGCAAGGTTTTTGTCGGCGGGCCCATTGGTTCCCGGGGCATGACCATGACCAAGTTCAACCCGCGGTTTTCCCATCCGGAATTGTGGGTTCTGGGGTCGGCGGGGGATTACTTCGCCGAGTTCATGGCCGGGGGGGTCGCGGTTGTTTGCGGTCACGAGGCGCAGGATCCGTCCAACGTGCTGGGCTATCGTCCCTGTGTGGGCATGGTCGGCGGGAAAATTTTCTTTCGCGGGCCCATCCATGGCTACAGCCAGGCGGACGCCAAGCTGACGCCCATATCCGATGAGGAATGGCAGTGGCTGACCACGAACATGGAGAATTTCCTGGACAAAGTGCATCGCAAGGAGCTTCTTGCAGGGCTTACGATCCGCGAAGAGTGGCAGTGCCTGAGCGCGCGGACGCCCATGGAAAAAATCGGTGCGAAGCGCCGATCCATGAGCGAGTTTCGACGGGATGTATGGGACAAGGAGCTGGGCCGCGGCGGCATGATCGGCGATTTGACCAACCTGGATCGCAGCCCGATACCCTTGATCACCACCGGTGATTTACGACGCTACGTACCGGTCTGGGAGCACCGCAAGTATCTTGCGCCCTGTCAGGCCGCCTGTCCAACGGGCATGCCGGTCCAGGAGCGTTGGCGACTGATTCGTGAAGGCAAGGTGGACGAAGCCGTGGACGTGGCCCTGGCGTTCACACCCTTTCCAGCCTCCATCTGCGGATACCTCTGTCCGCATTTGTGCATGCAGGGCTGCACCAAGGGCGTGGCTGGGGGGCTGCAGCCCGTGGACATCACGGATCTGGGCAGAAAAGGCGTCGGCTCGAAGCCTCCCAAACTCCCGGAGTTGAGCGGCACTCGCGTGGCGGTGATCGGGGGGGGACCGGCAGGCATTTCCGTGGCCTGGCAGCTCCGGCTCAAGGGACACGATACCTGGATCTACGATATGGAAAAAGTGCTCGGCGGAAAGATGGCCACGGCCATTCCCGAACAGCGCATTCCCAGGGAGGTGTTGGAGGCGGAAGTCGAGCGCGCCCGTCAAATCCTGCCGCACATTCATTTGCAACAAAACCTGACCCACAAGGAATTTGAACAGCTCAAGGCTGATTTCGATTATGTGGTCATTGCCACGGGAGCCCAGAAGCCGCGGACAATCCCCATTCCCGGCGCGGAGCGGATCGTCCCGGCCCTGACCTTCCTGAAGAGCGCCAAGCTGAACAATCAACCAGTAGGCCGGCGGCTGGTGATCATCGGCGCGGGCAATGTGGGCTGCGACGTGGCCACCGAGGGGCACCGTCTGGGCGCGGAGGAAATCACCCTGATCGACATCCAGGAACCGGCGTCCTTCGGTGAGGAACGCAAAGCCGCGGAACGCGCCGGCGCGGTCTTCCGGTATCCGTGCTTCACCAAGGAAATCACTCCCGAGGGCGTGATGCTGACCACCGGCGAGGTCATCCCGGCGGACACCGTGGTCATCTCCATCGGCGACCTGCCCGATCTGGGCTTTTTGCCTGAATCCATTCTCGTGGACCGGGGTTTCGTCCTGGTCAATGAGAACCATCAGACTTCGGACCCGCAGGTTTTTGCCATCGGGGACATCGTCAAGCCGGGCCTGCTCACCGATGCCATCGGCGCTGGACGCAAGGCGGCCAGGATCATCGACGAAATGACCTCAGGCAAGCGTCCGCTGATGAACGCTTCATGGCTGAAGGATTATCCCATCGAGTACAGCGAATCCTCCGAACGCATCGACTACTCCCGGATGACCCTGGAGTACTATGACCCCCGGATCACTGAACTCCAAAACCTGAACGACTGCGCGTCCCAGTGTTCCTCCTGCGGTTCCTGCATGGACTGCGGCCTGTGCGATGTGGTCTGCCCCGCGGCGGCAATCGAGCGCAAAGATCAGGGCGACGGCAAATACGAACGCGCCGCCAACCCGGACAAATGCATCGGTTGCGGCTTCTGCGGCAAATGCTGTCCGTGCGGGGTCTGGGATCTGGTGGAAAACACGCCCATGGGTTAGCTGGTCCCTGAAAAGCATACAAAAAAGGGCAGGCCGTTGAACCTGTTATGGTTCAACGGCCTGCCCGAATTGATCACGCCTGCAATGCGCAATCTCTCTTGCGTCTACAGCGAGATGATCCCCTCGATTTCCGCTACAGCTTCATAAACCGCAATCACACCTGCACTGGAGGGCATGATTACATTGGCGGTCACGCTGATGTAATTGCCTTTGCCGGATTCGCGCACGCTCACACCCTCTCGGGACTCAAACACGGCCAGAAGCTTTTCGGAACTCGCTCTGGGCACGATGAATTTGAACGGATATACGGCCGGCCAGGAATACTGTTCGTCCAGAAGTTTCTGGAAGGATACGTAGTCTTTCATTGATTATCAGCTTTCCTTGAACCGCTTGACCAGCTCGCTCAATCGATCCGACATGCGGGCGATTTCCTGGATGTCGAGGTCCGCGGCCTGGATCTCCTGGCTGTTGGCCATGGAGAGCTGACTGACCTGGCTGATGTTTTCGTTGATTTCATCGCTGGTGACGGACTGCTGCTCCGCGGCGGTGGCAATGGTGGTCACCATGTCGGCGATGGACTCGGACTGGGAGACGATGGACTGCAAGGCCTCGCCGGTAAGCAAAGCCTTCTTGGCCGTATCGTCCACCACCTGGCGGGTTTGTTCCATCTTTCGAACCGCGTCCCGGGTGCTGTTTTGGATGGTGGTGATCACTTCTTCCACCTGCTTCGTCGCCTGCACGGTCCGCTCGGCCAGTTTGCGAACTTCATCGGCCACTACGGCGAATCCTCGCCCGGCATCTCCGGCTCGAGCCGCCTCGATGGCGGCGTTGAGGGCCAGGAGGTTGGTCTGGTCGGCGATGTCGTTGATGACTCCGAGCACCTGGCCGATGTCCTCGGCCCGATGAGCCAGGTCATTCAGGGAGCGGGAGAGGATGTCCGTGTCCTGCGCCACTTTCTTGACGTCCTCCACGGTGCCGCGAACCCCCTCGCCGCCCTCCTTGGCGCTTTGGGTCGCCCGAGCCGCGGCATCCGCGGTGCTGGCGGAATTACGGGCCACTTCGATGACCGTGGTGGTCATCTCGTTCATGGCCGTGGCCGCCTGGGTGGTCTGCTGCTCGGTATGCCCGATTCGTTCATTGACCGTGCTGATCTGGCCGGACAATTTGTGAGCTACGGAAGAGAGATTGTGGGCCACCTCGGTGACATCCCGTGCAACGACCAGAAGGTTGTCCTGCTGGTTCTGGATGCGTTTTTTGGCTTCCTCTTCCTGGCTCAGGTCAATCAATACGCCGATGGCCCCCACCACCTGACCTTGTGCATCTTTTAACGGGGAAACTTCACGGTAGATGGGCACGAGCCGTCCATCCGGATGCTGGTAATCGCGTTTGCCCTTGACCAGCTTCCCTTCGCGCAGGACTTCGGAAGCCGCACCCGCGCCGCCTTGCCCGCGCATGATCTCGCCGGCTGTTTTGCCTGCCACCTCTTCCTTGGACCTGCCGAGCAGCTGCAGGGCCTGGTCATTAATGAACTGAATGCGCTCGTCCTTGTCCGTGACGTACATGGCCACGGCAATCCCTTCCAGAACACCTCTGTTGTATTCCAACTGGTTCTGAATGCCGCGTACCATGAATTGCAGATTGCCGGCGAGCTTTGATAGTTCATCATTTCCCGTGACCTCGAACTCCACGGAATAGTCGCCCTGGCTGATTTTCTGGCTGGCAGCGCCGAGGGTGGCGATTTTCCTCACCACCGCTTTGCGCATGAAGACCAGGAGGCCGATCAGCAAAATGGCAAAACCACCCGCGGACAGCGCAGCTCCCTTGACCTGATGGTCTCGAAGCGTTGCGATATCCTCACTGACATCTTGAAAAACGAGCATTGCTCCCAATATCGGCTGGGACGATCCATGGCAATGATAGCAGCTTGGCTGGTTCGGAATAGAACGCAGGCGGACATATGTCGTGGCTTCCGCCTGCTCCATGGTGACGGCCCGGTCGGTTTTCCGGCGCAAACCATCGTCAAGAAGATCTCGGATTTGATCATGGTCGATCACGGCAGTCATGTCTCGCCGGATTGTCTCTTGTTGGGTGGAGTAGGTGATGTTGCCGCGAAAGTCGGTCAGAAAAATATCAACGTCCGTATACAGGCCGGCGACCTTGGCAAATTGAGCGGTGGTGCCTTCGTCGTCGCCGATCAGCATCGGCTCTTCAATGGCCAGTTGCAGGAGGTCGGTGACGCGCAAACCCATGCGGTCGATCTGACTCATGGCGTCGCTGCGTTGCCAGTAGGAGTTGACGAGAAAAAGAGTTGTGAAGACCGATGCCGTGAGGATACTGACGAGTACGAGGATTTTAGCTCCCAGGGAGGCGCGAATTATTTTCATGATCGTATCCTCTAGTGGGCGCCGGCGTGGAGCAGGGGTTTATAATTTATTACTCGAACGCGTTCATCCTCATGACACGGCCTGCAGACTTCAATGGTCAGACTGCCCCGAATGTCGGCCCGGTCTCCGGTGAGAACATGTATTGATCCCGGTCCATGACACCCCTCGCAGCCGACATGTCCGAGATCGGGGGTTTCTTCAAAACTGCGAAAACCGCCGGGCCGGCCGTACCCCGTGGTATGGCACCCATAACATTCCCGCAGTTCTTCCGTAGTCAGCTTCGGCGCCATCAAACGCACGCTATGGTCGGATTTTGACTTGTTGGCATGTTTGGTAAAGTTTTCATACAGATCATAATGACAGTCCGCACACTCCTTGCTGCCGACGTAACTCGCGTCCGGCAACTGAGCACCTGTGATCAACGGCAGAAAACAAACCAGCAAAAGACCCAGAATTGTGGCTAGTCCAATCACAGCCTTTTTCATGATTTCCTCCATGTAGCGTCGTAATGGATTGATAGTGCTAATAGTATCCCATGCTGTGTAGTTTCGGCGACATGTACGAGGTCTATGTGAAAAAAGCAACGAGTGTTACAAAAGTGTTGGCAACCTATTCCAAGACTTTGGCCGGCCTTGTTTTGACCTTGCAATCAAAACATTGCGCAATAAGCACTTGGGGTGAGCGTTCGGCAATTGGTCCGAACAACGAATCAAGATAAGTCAGACATCGCAGTTTATGGACTCCCGCAGAAGGGTGCTGATGGGCTCAGTTAAGCCAAGCTGTCAGAAAATCTCCCACCTGCCCAGTCTTCGTGATGTGCCGGATCAGTGAGCTGCCTATGACCACTCCGTCCACCGCATCTTCCACGCCCTGGAGTTGGGAGGGTGAGTGCAGGCCGAAGCCCAGGGCCAAGGGGATGGAAAATATGGATTTGGCCTGGATCAGGGCGGTGCGCAGTTCGGGGGGCAGGACGGCGCGCTCGCCGGTGGTGCCCATGACCGAGACGAAGTAGACGAAGCCCGTGGCTTCATGGGCATGCATGCGCAGCCGTTCCGACGAGCTGTTCAGTCCCACCAGGGGGATCAGATCGATGGCCTGGGCCTGGAGGATCTCCCGGATCTCGGCGCTTTCCTCAAAGGGCAGGTCCGCGATGATCAGGCCGTTCACTCCGGCTACGGAGGCTTCCCGGGCCAGCTTGGGGATGCCGTATTGCAGAAAGGGATTCATGTAGCCCATCAGGACGATTCCGGCGTTAATTGATGCACGTTTTCGGCGCAGCTCCTCAAGGATCCACTCCAGGGAGACGCCCTGCTCCAGGCAGCGCAAGGCCGCCTGTTCGACGATGGGACCGTCGGCCACGGGATCGGAGAAGGGCACGCCGATTTCAATGATGTCCGCGCCGGCGGCGTCCAGATCCCGGATGTGCGTCCAGAAATCCTGCCTGGACGGATAACCGGCGGGGAGATAGGGCATCACGGCTTTGCGGCCTTGGCATTTTGCCTGTTCGATTTTTTGGGTCAAAAGATTCTGGGACATTATCGGAGCTCCAGGTTGTTGAGATTTTGAATCGAGTCGGTTTTTGCGATCATTCACTTTTGGACAGGGCGGCGCGAACGATTTCCAAATCCTTGTCTCCGCGGCCCGAGAGACAAATGACTACATTCTCGGTTTCAGGCAGGGTGCCGGCGAGACCGATGGCATAGGCCAGGGCGTGAGAACTCTCCAGGGCCGCCAGGATGCCCTCGGTCCGGGCAAGACGCATGAAGGCGGCCAGGGCCTGGTTGTCGGTGACGCTGACATATTCGGCGCGACCCAGGGCTTGCAGGTGGGCGTGCTCCGGGCCGACGCCGGGGTAGTCGAGTCCCGGAGCAAGGGAGTGCGACGGCAGGATCTGGCCCTCCGGGGTCTGCAGGAGCTTGGTCATGGTTCCGTGAAGCACGCCGGTGGTTCCAGTGCTCAGGGTGGCGGAATGGCAGCAGCCCGGCGAACCGTCTCCCGCTGCCTCCACGCCGATCAGCGCGACTTCCGGATGGGGAACGAAGGCATGGAACATGCCGATGGCATTGGACCCGCCGCCCACGCAGGCCACGACCCGGTCAGGAAGACTGCCGGTCCGTCGCCGGAACTGCTCCAGTGCTTCGCGGCCGATGACGGCTTGCAGTTCGCGCACCAGGAGCGGAAAGGGATGCGGTCCCACGGCGGAGCCGAGGCAGTAATGGGTCTGTTCCTGTTCGGCAATCCAATGGCGCATGGCCGCGTTGATGGCGTCCTTCAGGGTCCGGCTGCCCGACTCCACGGGCTGGACCCGGGCGCCCAGCAGTTCCATGCGCTGGACGTTGTGGGCCTGGCGGACAACATCCTCGGCCCCCATGTACACGAGGCATTCCAGCCCGAGAAGGGCCGCGGCCGTGGCCGTGGCCACGCCGTGCTGCCCGGCGCCGGTTTCGGCCACGAGCTTGGTCTTGCCCATGTGTTTGGCCAGCAGAGCCTGGCCCACGGTATTGTTGATCTTGTGCGCTCCGGTGTGAGCCAGATCCTCGCGTTTGAGCCAGACGCCGAAGCCGAGTTCTTCAGAGAGGCGGGCGCAGTGGTACAAGGCCGTGGGGCGGCCGACATAGTGCTCCAAAAGATTTCCGAGTTCCTGCCCAAAAGCCGGAGTGGACATGATCCGCTCCATGGCCTCTTCCAGTTCCAACAACGGCGGCATGAGCAATTCCGGCGCGAATCGTCCGCCAAAATCGCCAAAATATCCTTTTTTCATCGCTTCTCCTTTTTGATCTGTATAAAGTGCAATGCTTATACGGGTCTCGTCTACAAGAAGATGTGTTCTGTGGGGGATTGCCTACGGCATTCTCGCCAAACGAAGAGCCAGTTCCAGTTTTGGTCCTGACTTCTTCCCCGGCGCATCTTCAACGCCCGAATTCAGATCCAGTCCGTCGGGCAGACACCGGTCCAGGGCCTGCCGGATATTTTCCGGTCCCAGACCGCCGGCCAGCAGCCAGGGTCTGGGTGAGTTCAGCCCGTGCAGGACGCGGAAGTTCAGACTTGCTCCATGCCCGCCGCCGCTGGTCCCGGCGTCCAGGAGGAACCAGTTGCAAACTGAGGCGAAAGCTTGCAGATCCTGCTCCAGAAGTTCCCGGCCAGCATAGCGTTGCGGCCAGAAGACCCTGATGACCCGCTCTCTCCCCAAGGCGGCGCAGAATTGCTGATCCTGTCTGCCGTGCAACTGGGCCAGGTCCAGCCTGGCTTCCTTCATGATCCTGCACACATCCTCTGCGCTCTGGTCGACGAAAACGCCCACCCGCAGGGCCTTGCCCCGGGGCAGCGCGGCCACAAGCTTCGGGTCTGCGTTGCGGGGGCTGGCTGGATGGAAGATGAATCCGGTCCAGTCCACGCCGAGCTCTTCGCAGAGCAGCACGTCTTCGGACCTGAGCAAGCCGCAGACCTTGATCAATGGACGCGGAATCCCGTTTGGCAGGCCGGTGCCGGTTTCAGGCTCCATTCATTTCCTCCAGCAGTTTTGTCAGGGCGATTCCCGGATCGGTCTCCTGCATCAGCCTCGTGCCGATGAGCAGGCCGTCGTAGCCGACGCCCTGCATCCGGCGCATATCCTCGGCCGAATGCATGCCGCTGGCGCTGATCCAGACTTCGCCGGACGCCCTGTGCTCGATCAGTTCCTCGGATATGCGCAAGCCCGTGGTCAGCTTGTCCAGGTCCCGGTTGTTGACCTGAATGATACTCGCCGCGGCGGCTTTGGCCTTTGCCAAGTCGGTGGTGTCAAAGACCTCCACCACGGCTTCCAGACCATGATCCCGGCATGCCACGAGCATGGCTTCCAGCTCCGCCAGGGTAAGCATTCGGGCGATCAGCAGCAGGGCCGAGGCCGGAGTGGCGGCGGTTTGGAGGACCTGCAATGGATGCAGCAGGAAATCCTTGCGCAAAACGGGCAGGCCGGGTTCGGCCATGACCGGCAGAAAATCCAGGCTGCCTTGAAAGTGAACTTCCTCGGTGAGCACGGACAGGGCCGCGGCTCCGGCCCGGGCATAGCCCTCGGCTGCCTGGCGCGGGGTCCAGGCGGCATTGATCAATCCCTTGCTCGGCGAAGCGCGCTTGTATTCGGCGATCACGGCTCCCGGCCCACGGCTCAGCAGGGCCCGGCGCAGGGATGGTCTTTGCATGGAGAGGGGTTTGGGCAGGGTTTCATCAGCGGCCATTTGCCGCAGGACATGGATTTCCGCCTCCTTGGCGCGTCGGAATTTCTCAAGCATGGAGCACCCGGCTGCCGACGCCCTTTTTGACCGCAGCCCGGGCCATTTCGGCGCACTCGATCAGGGTTTTACCCTCTTCCAGGAGGTAGAGGCAGGCGGCCAGGTTCAATGCCGCCATCTCGGCCATGGCCTTCGGGCCGTTGCCGGCCAGGATTTCCCGCATCACGCCCACGGCATGATCCTTGTCCTTCACGGTGACGTCTTCCGGAGCATGACGCTCAAAACCCAGTTTCTGCGGGTTGATGGCCGTCTTTTCCATGATCCCGTCCTTGATGATGTAGCACCGGGCCGGGCCGAAGGTGGTCAGCTCGTCGTAGCCGCCGGTTCCGTGGACCACCAGGGCACGTTCCACGCCGGTCAGCAGCAGGGCTTCGCCCATGATGAACAGAAAGGCCGGGTCGCCCACGCCGATGAGCTGGTGGGTGGGGCGGGCCGGATTGAGCAGGGGGCCCATGAGATTGAACAGGGTCCGGATGCCCAGCTCCCGGCGGACGGGCATGATATGCCGAAACGCTGGATGATAGGCCGGGGCGAAGAGGAAGACGAACTTGTCGGCGGCCAGACGGGAGGCCACCTGGTCCGGCTCTGTGTCCAGAGGCAGGCCCAGGGCCTCGAGTACATCTGCGCTGCCGCAGGAAGAGGATACGGCCCGGTTGCCGTGTTTGACCACCTGATAACCCATCTCGGCCAGGAACAGGGCCACGGCCGTGGAGCAGTTGAAGCTGCAGGCGTTGTCTCCGCCGGTGCCGCAGGTGTCGATGCGCACGCCGGAAAGGCCGGGAATGGGGCGGGCATGTTCAAGGCCGGCCCGGACGCCGGCGGCCAGGTCCGTGGAGTCCTCGCCCTTGGCCCGCAGGCCCATGAGGAACGCTCCGGCCTGGGCCGGACCCAATTCGCCCTGGAGCAAGGCATTGAAAATCCGGTCCGCCTGGATGTCGGTCAAGGGCTGCCGGCGGGCCAGTTGTTCAAGAATGTCGTTCACGCTGTCGGTCATTGCGGTGTCCTCCTCGGCTATGCTGCAATGGGCTGCATCTTGAGAAAATTTTCCAGAAGCTTCGGGCCGTCCGGGGTCAGGATGGATTCGGGATGGAACTGAACGCCGCACCACGGCCTGTCCTTGTAACGCAGGCCCATGACCTCGCCCTCTTCGGTCCAGGCGGTGCGCTCCAGCAGATCGGGGGCTTCCTCCACCCGGACCAGCAGGGAATGGTAGCGCCCGCATTCCAGGGGCTGGGGCAGTCCGGAGAAAAGGCCGTCACCGGTATGCATCACCGAGGAAGTCTTGCCGTGCATGATCCTGTCGGCCACCACCACTGAGGCCCCGGCATGATGCCCGAGGATCTGGTGACCGAGGCAGATGCCCAGAACAGGAACGGCGGTCGGCAGGAGTTTGAGGAAGTCCAGGCATTGTCCGGCCATTTCCGGTCGGCTGGGACCGGGTGAGATGATCACGGCCCGCAACTCCGGATTTTGCGCCAGATCCGTCAACTCGGGCTGGTCGTTGCGCACCACGTGGGGGAATAGCCCCAGAACCTGGAACGCCTGGACCAGGTTGAAGGTGAACGAATCATAGTTATCGATAAGTAAAAACATCGCTTCCTCCCTGACGTTTGAAGGCTTCCAGAAGCACCCTGGCCTTGTTGTGGCATTCCTCCCATTCCTTGAAAGGGTCGGAGTCGTGCACGATTCCGGCGCCGGCCTGAAAATGCACCTGCCCGTCCCGGACCCACAGACTGCGAATGGTGATGCCCGTATCCAGGTTGACCTCGTTCCGTCTCGGCCCGTTGGCCGGATTCAACCCCAGCCAGCCCACGGCTCCGGCATAAGGCCCCCGGGGCAGTTGTTCCTGATCCGCAATGATCTCCATGGCCCGGATCTTGGGCGCGCCGCTGACCGTGCCCGCGGGGAAGGTGGACTGGAGCACGTCCAGGGCGTCCTTGCCCTCGGCCAATTGGGCCTGCACGTAGGAGGTCATGTGCATGACGTGGGAGAAACGCTCCACTTGCATATACTTGCCCACCTCCACCGTGCCCGGTGCGGCGATGCGGCCCAGGTCGTTGCGTCCCAGATCCACGAGCATGACGTGTTCGGCCCGCTCCTTGGGATCAGCCAGCAGTTCTTCGGCCAGCTGCCGGTCCAGGACCTCGGTTTCCCCGCGCGGCCGAGTTCCGGCAATGGGTCGGGACTGGAGCAGGCCTGCCTCGCAACGCACCAGCAGTTCCGGGGAGGAACCCAGCAGGGTCAGCCGGGGCAGGCGCATGAAAAACATGTAGGGTGACGGATTGATTTGGCGCAGACGTCGGTAGAGGACGAAGGGCTCGCCGGAAAAGGGGGCCTCGAACCGGGTGGAGATGACGGTCTGGATCACCTCGCCGGTGCGGATGAGTTCCTTGGTCCGACGGACCCGTTCCATGAATTCGTCGCCATCGGGGATGTGCCGGACCTGACCCACCACCGGCGGCTCGTCCGGAACGGCCTTCTGCAGCTCTTCCACGGAGTTGCGGTCCGGATCAAGGCCGAGCACGCAGCAGCGGTGATGCAGGTGGTCGAACAGGGCCACTCGGCCAGGAAGCACGAGGCAGCAGTCGGCCTGGGACGGAGGCAGCAGCGGAGCCAGCTTGGGCTCGAAAAGCCCGGCCATGCCGTAGCCGAAGTACCCGTACAGCCCTCTGACCAGAGGCGGAAGGTCCGCGAACTCGTCCTGCGCGGTGATGCGCAGCGTGGCCATTATTTCGCGCAAAGCCGAGATGAATTCCTCGCCGTCCAGCTTTTCCAAACCCTTGAGGCGGGAATCGTGAGTCTGGACGTCCATGCGGCCGTCCCGACAGCTCAGACGCATCCGAAAGTCCCACGCAATCAGGCTGTATCGCCCAAGGCGACCGTCCACTTCCGCGCTTTCCAGCAAGATTCCCGGGCGCTTGCCGACCAGGCCGAGAAACAGACTGATGGGCGTTTGCACGTCCGCGGCCAGCCATTGGCCCGTCTGGGGCAGATCGATGTGCATTGCGTTCTCCTTGGTTTTGGGTTCGCTATTCAACTGATGCCATAAAAAAAGCCGCCTTCCCTGGGAAGGCGGCTTTTGAGTAAATGTCGTGACGATGCACAAGCTTTTGAGCCATCTTCCCCTAAATCATGAGCTTCGCCACCACCAGCCGGCCCGCTGGGCCAGGACGTCTACGTCCCCGCCGGCAGCGATGTTCAGGTGGGAGCGGAACTGGCGGACCGCGTCCTGGCTGTAGGGGTTGGCTTCGAACAGGTCAGCAAAAAGAGCTGCGTCTTCCGTCAGCATTTTGCGGGCCGCTTCCAATCTGCGCTCAAAGGAGGGAGTCAGAAAATCCCGCAGGCCGTCATCCCCGGCCAGCGCGGCCAGATAGGCGGCTGTGGTCACGAAGTTCAGCCCCTGAATTGCGGCCATGGCCCGGTCATGGGTCTCCGCCGTGGTGGGGAAGGTCTGAAACCCGAGGTCTTCCAGCACCGAGGAGACTGTTTGCGTTGCCTGATCGTCGCGGCCAGGGACCACGGCGACGCGCGGCGCTTCGCCCGGATCCTGACCGAACAGGGGATGCGTGCCCACCACGGGTCCCGGGTGATATTGCAGCATCAGGCGCAGGGGTTGGACCTTCACGGAGCAGATATCCACCAGAATGGCATCTGGCCTGCAATGCGGGGCGCATTTCACCAGGACCTCTTCCATGGCCGGCGCGGGAACGGCCAGGAGCACGAGATCCTGGCTGGGCAACACCTCGGCCAGAAGCGGGGCTTCCAGGGGCTGATCCAGCCCGGCAGTCTCGATTACGGCCTTCCGGAGTCGGGCAACGAACAGGCCGCCCATCCGTCCGCCCGAACCGATCACGCAGCAACGTGAGATCCGGTCGACGGCGCGGCTGCCCGTGCCGGCCGGCGGAGCCGTCAATGATGTCATGAAGTCTCCTGTCCGGCCGCGTGCAAGCCGACTTTCAGTTCGGCCCAGCGGTTCCAGAATTCCGGAAAGGATTTGGCCACGCAGCTCGGCTGGTCCAGGTCCACGCCGATTCCGGCCAGTTCCAGGAGCGAGAGGCTCATGGCCAAACGGTGGTCGCCGTAGGTCTTGAAGGCGAAGCGCCGACCCGCGGGAAGAGGCGCCGGCTCGATGCGCATGCCGTCTTCCAGGGGAGTGGCCTTGGTTCCGATACGGGTGAGTTCCGTGACCACGGCGTCCAAACGATCGCTTTCCTTGATGCGCAGATGAGCCACGTTGCGGATGGTGGTGGTTCCCTCGGCCTGGGCCGCAACGGCCGCCACCGTGGGTACCAGGTCGGGGCAGGAGCCCATGTCCAGGTCCACGCCATGCAACCGGCCGCCCGCGACCACGACCTCGTTCTCCTTCCAGGTGACCCCGGCGCCCATTCGGGCCAGGATGTCCGCGATGGCCCGGTCGCCCTGGAGAGAGTCGGCGTTCAGCCCCCGCAGACCCACCGGAACACGGCTCAGCGCGCCGGCGGCCAGAAAGTACGAGGCGTTGCTCCAGTCTCCTTCCACGGCCATGTCCCGGGGCTGATACGCGCCGGGCTGGACCACGATGCGCAGGCGTGCGGGAACCACATTTCCAGGGGCTTGCCAGGGCACGTCCGTCCAGCGTTCATCCTGCAGGCTCTGGACCTGGAAGCGTGCCCCGAACCGTTCCATGATCTGCAACGTCAGGCCGACATAGGGCCAGGAGACCACCTTGCTCCCGCCGATCCGGACGGTCAGGGGGGCATGGGCCAAGGGCGCGGCCAAAAGCAGGCCGGAGAGGTACTGGCTGGATTCGTCGAGATCGATGGATACTTCGCCGCCGGGCAGGCCCGCGGCCCGCAGGAGCAGGGGCGGGCAGCCCTGCTGTTCCAGGTAGTCGACATCCGTACCCTGCTCGCGCAGGGCCCGGACCAGGCTGGCAATGGGGCGGGCGTGCATCTTGCCTCGGCCCTGGATGCGGAACGCTCCCTGGCCCGCGGCCAAAACCGCCGTCAGCAGACGGCAGGTCGTGCCCGATTCGCCCACGTCCATGACCAGCGGTTCCTGGTCGTCCTGGCTCTGGCGACCCTGAGGGCCGCGAGGCATGCCGGAGACCGTGTACCGGCCCGGTTCGTCACGCTGGATCAGGGCCGAGGCCAGGGCCAGAATGTCTCGGGTGCGTTCGAGGTCCTCGCTTTCCAGGACATTGGACAGGCGGGATTTGCCCGGAGCCAGGGCCGCGGCGATGAGCACGCGGTGGGACAGGGACTTGGAGGCCGGAGCCTGGAGGATGATCGGAGAGGGTTGTGTGGTCATGGTGCGTCCTTGATGAAGCAGAAAATAATGATCATGTGTCGGCGGAAACGTCCAGGTAGGGACCCGACGGGTAACTGCCCAGAATCCGCAGGGTATGGCAGTTATCGCGCAGGTCAGCCAGAACCCGCTGGTATTCCTCACGGCTGATGTCGCATTCCAGGTCCACGAAAAAGACGTACTTCCATTTCTCGCCGCGAAATGGGCGTGATTCCAGTTTTTTCATGTTGATGCCTTCCCGGGCCAGCAGGTTCAGGACTGCGGCCAAGGAACCGGGCTTGTCCGGCAGGGTGAACAGGATGGACGTCTTGTCCTGATTGCCCGTTCCGGCCGGGACGGAACCGATGACCAGAAATCGGGTCCAGTTGTCCGGCTGATCCTCGATGCGCTGGGCCAGGGCGGTCAGGCCGAGCATTTGGCCGAGGCGGACATGGCCGATGGCGGCACTGTCCGGTTCCTCCAGGACCCGGCGGGCCGCGGCGGCCGTGCTTTCCGCGGGTACGATGCCGGCCGTGGGCAACTGGGCGCGCAGCCAGGCGGAACATTGCTCCAGGGCCTGGGGATGGGAATAGACCCGTTTCACGTCGGCCATCTGCCGGGCCGTGGAGAGCAGGGCGTGGCTGATCTTGCAGTAGATTTCCGCCTGAACATGGACCTCGAACTGCAGAAACAGGTCCAGGCTCTGTCCGACGGTGCCCTGCAGGGAATTTTCCAGGGGGATCACGCCCAGTTCGGCTTCCTTGCGCACGATGGCCGTGAAGACTTCATGCAGGGTCGGCTTGGGCCGGAATTCCCCGCTGTGGCCGAGGTATTCCACTCCGGCGAAGTAGGAAAACGTGCCTTCGGGGCCGAGGTAAACGATGGTTTGCGGTCGCTGCAAACGGCGGGAGGAGGAGAGGATTTCCCGGTAGATGGTACGCAGGTGCTCTTCCGGAAGCGGGCCGGGATTGGCCGCGATCAGTTTGGTCAGGAGTTCCTTCTCGCGAAAGGGTTTGAAGATGATGTCCTTCTGGTCCCGCTTCAGCCGTCCGACCTCCAGGCTGAAGGCCGCCCGGCGGTTCAGGAGGGTCAGAAGCTCACGGTCCACGGCGTCGATCCCCTGCCGCAGTTCGCTCATCCGGGTAGGAGTTTCTTCGGAGAGGGATGGCTGGCTGTTGTTCTGGCTCATGCTTCGCTGATCTCCTCGCTAATGGCCATGCCGAAATGGCGTCCCGCCGTGTCCAGGCGGCACAGCACCTCGTCGCCGGGAGCCAGAGCCACCACGCTGACCGGGGTCCCGTCAGGACGCACCAGGCGGATGGTTTCCGCGTTTTGCAGGAAGATCGTCCCCCTGCGTTCGCCGCATACCGCGACAATCAGGATCAGGGGGCGGATTTCAATCTTGGCGCGGCCGACCACGGCCAAGGATGTCCGGCCCTGGGCGTCCACGACCAGCACTTCCCTTCCGGCGGAAATTTCGCCGAGATAGGCGGTCCGGTCGCGGGGCAGCAGGGTGTAGGCATGCACGGCGCCGGCATTGATACGGAACGGTCTGGCCGCGACATAGGGATTGTCTTCGGTTTCGGCATGGACCAGGAAGGTGAAGGCGCTGGAATTGCCCACCAGCATGCCCTGGCCGGTGCGCAGCAAAGAGCAGGTGTCCACGCAGACCCGGTGGCCCAGGCCCACGGGCGTGATCTCCTCGATCCGGGCCGTGTCCAGGTCCAGGCGGCCCTCGGAGAGTTTCAAGGCGGCCACGATGGCTTTCAATTCCTGCACTGCTTCGGGCAGGACAACCACGAAATCAACGCCGCGTTCCAGGATCCCCGCGGCGAGTCGGGCCTGGTCCAGGGATGCAACCTCCACGCCCAGCCCATTACCCTGGGCCAGAATGTTTTCTACGGGAATGATCTCCCAGCCGAGACGCAGCAGGACCTTGCCCTGGGTGCGCAGGCAGTGCACGGCCTGTTCTTCGTCGGCCTTCTGTTCCAGACAGATTGTTTCCATTTCGTTCTCGGCCAGGACCTGAACGCGGCCCAGGGCCCTGATCTCGTCAACCCGGTCCGCGGGAGCAATCAGGGCGTCCACTCCGGATTCCAGGGCCAAAGTCACGGAGGTCTTGTCGAAGGGAACGGCTTTAAACCAGACTTGGGGCATGATGTTGTCCTCTTGTTGTCGCGTCTCTTTCAGCAGAGCAAGCTGCTTCGCCGAGGTCCGACTTGTCTTGATTTTACTGCAGCAGTTCCATGGCCTGGGCCACTTCCCAGTCGTCATGGACGATGCCGTGCAGGGCCTGAACCAGGCGGGAAGGCTGCTTGGCCTGGAAGATGTTGCGGCCGATGGACAATCCCGCGCCGCCGGCCTGGAGGCTGTCGTAGACCATGCGCACCAGGTCCTCGCTACTGTCCAGCTTTGGGCCGCCGGCGATGACCACGGGAACGCAGCACCCGTCCACAACGGGACGGAAGGTGTCGATGCTGCCGGTGTACGGCACCTTGACCACGTCCGCGCCCAATTCCACCCCGACCCGGGCGCACTGGGCGACTACTTCCGGATCGTACTCGCTGGGAATCTTCGGGCCGCGGGCATAGACCATGGCCAATACGGGCATGCCCCAATCCATGGCCGAAGTGGTCACCCGACCCATCTGCTCCAGCATGTGCCGCTCGGTCTCGTCGCCGAGGTTGATGTGCAGGCTGACCGCGTCCGCCCCCAGCTTGATGGCGTCTTCCACCGTGCCGACCAGGGTCTTGGCGTTGGGAAAGGGGGACAGGGACGTGCTGGCGGAAAGATGGACGATCAGTCCGATGTCCGCGCCGCGGCCGCGATGGGAGCAGCGCACCAGCCCCTTGTGCAGGATGATGGCGTTGGCTCCGCCCTCGGCAACATTGTTGATGGATTCGCGCATGTCCACCAGCCCGGAAATCGGCCCCACGCTGACGCCGTGGTCCATGGGCACGACAATGGTGCGCCCCGTGTTGCGGTTGAAAATGCGTTCCAGTCGGACGGCTTTTCCCAAGTGCATGTTTTGCATGATCTCATCTCCCCGGCATTGTCTCCAGGAGTCCGTCTCGTCGCCGCCTGAGCCAAAAAAAAGGCCGCAGGCGGTTTGCCTGCGGCCCTTTGAGAGCGGTTTATTCTGGTTTCCTATTGTATTGGATACACCGCTTCCCTCTGACCACAGGCCAATCCACGCCAAAAATAAAAAAAACCAAAATAAAAATTGGTGGAGAGGAAGGTGATTGAGGAAGGCATGGAAATAAAGCTAGTCGAAACAGTTTTTATGTGTCAAGCATTTATTTCAGAAAATTTCCTGATTACAGTAATGACGGTTCCTCACCCCGAATAAGCAAATCATCCCGGTTGTTACGATCGGAAGAGGAAGCGTCAACTTGTCAAAGGATGAGTGAACACGGGAATATCACTGCTTCTGGAGCAGAATCGACTTGCATCTTGCGGTGTTTTTTGGAAACATGCCGACGCACGTCAACACTAACCGGAGAGAATATATATGGACAAAAAAAGCTGGTTGCAGAAGTTGGAATCCATGGAGCAGGAACCGAGAGAAGTTGAGACTCCTGAACCGGAACCGTATACTTTGCGAGAAGCTTTGGAAGGCCGTGGAAAGCAATTGATTCTTGGCGGCGTTGGCTTGTTTGTCCTGATCATCATGGTGATCATCATCTCGTCCGGTCGGGGCGGGAATCCGGATCGGGACTTCAGCGACATTCTGGCCCGGCTGGAGAGCATCGAGTCCAGGATTATGGGGTTGGAAAATCAGGAGAGCGGACGCCAGCAGGCTTTGGTCCGGATGCAGGGCGATTTCAGTATCCTGACCATGCGGGTGGACAAGCTTTCCCGGGAAATGAAGGAGCAGGTCGCTGAAGTCTCCAGCCCGCCGGCAACGCGGCAAACCGCGCAAGCCGCGGCGCCCGCTCCGCAGCCTGCCCGGCAACAAACGGCCGCTCCGGCACCCGCTCCCACCCCGGCTCCGGCTCCCGCACCAGCTCAGGTCGCTTCATCAGCCCCGGCACCGCAACGTCCGGCAGCCTCCAGGGGAGTAACCCATGAGGTGCAGCCCGGCGAGACCCTGTTTCGCATCAGCCGGACCTACAATGTGAGCGTGGATGACATTCGCCGCCAGAACAACCTCAGCGGAGACCGGATCAACCCAGGTCAGGTCCTCACGATCAGGCCTTAGAGCAATTTCCAATCCGGTTCGCGCTTTCGTTGAACAGATCAGTCAGACGCGTGCGCGAGCCGGATTTTCCTTCCTCCAGATTTCAGAGCAACCGCAAGTTCCAGTTGAACGGGGATGTCCGGGGCCGCTGATCTAGTCCCGCAGGAAGTTTTTCCTCAAGCTGGATGAAGATGCGGTACCCCGCGGATTCGATTTTTTCTCTGTAAGGGCGCAAGTCCAGGGTCCAGTCCGGATAGACCCAGAGATTCTGCTGGTATTTGCGCGTCCATGCGATTTCGCCTTTGGGGCTGACCAAAGGCTTTTCCGGGACCAGTTCCTCGGCCTGCAGGCGTGAGACGCAGAAAGGCAACATTCCTTCGATAATAATTCCCAGTGGCAGACTGGCCTGTTCGGGCAGGGCCAGGAGAGACTCTTCGTCCAGTTCCGGGCTGACCACGGCGCCGTCGTATCCGATTTGCCGCAGTTGATCTATGGCCAGGGCATTTGCCGTGTTGCAGAAGGGGCCGGCCCAGATTTCCCGATCCGTCATGGAGATCGGGGAATCGAATAGGGAAAGCTGCCAGGATGCATTGCAGATAAAAAATGTCGCTCCAGCAGATTGGACCTGCTCCAGGGCTTTGCGCCAGATATATTCCTCTTCCGGCCAGATCACCGGCGGCAGCCACCAGCACAATCGGCGGCAGGTTTCCCTGCCCATGTGCTCCAGGAATTTCGGGTCCAACCACATTGCCTGGGCAACTTTTTCCTGGCTTCGTCGCGGCCTGCGGGAGACCGTCATGGTTCGCCCGCGGCCCTCGAAGCGAGCGGCTCGAGGCAGAGTCGGGGCAAAGGACGAGGCCTGAACATCATCCGATGCGAACTGGTTCAGCTCGATTTCAAGTTGCTGGATCAGTCGTTTCAATTCCGGTTCACGACGATCAATGAGCCAGACAGGGGCTCCCGGCGGCGGGGCCGTACTCTTGGGCGTTGTGCCTCCTGGTCTGCCATCGAAGGAACGTTTCGTTTTATCGGAAGCTTTTTTTCCTTGTTCCACGGCAAGGTTGAATTGTGCGCCTTTGGGGACGAACCGGGTGACCCGCAGGACCCTGTGCCATGGCTGATCCTCGGAGCCGAGCCGCAACAGATCACCCGGATGCAGGGGAAGCCGTGGCCGGATGAAGGCGGTTTTTGCATCCTTGGGAATGTGCCCGGCCAAAAGCCCGGAAGCGAGGTGCGTGTTCGGAGCCAGGGGCGTGTATTTTCGTTGGGGCAGGAATCCGGCATGGGATCCGGGGCGGCCGAGAGCCATTTCCAGCAAGGCAGCGGCTTCTTTTCGGGCGCGGACCGAATTGCTTTCGTCCCGGAGGAGGCGGTATGCGGTGACGGTGTAGAAAACATAGTGGGCGCTTTTCTTGCGGCCCTCGATTTTCCAGGTGCGAACTTCCGGGATGTCCAGCAGGGTTTTGACCAGCACGTCCAGGCTGAGATCCTGGCAGGAGAAATAGCTCCCCATGCGGCCCTCCTGTTTGTAAACCCGTCGGCACGGCTGGACGCAACGCCCCCGCAACCCGCTTTTGCCGCCCATGTAGCTGCTCCAGTAGCAGCGTCCGGAGACGGCGTAGCACAGCGCGCCGTGGACGAAGACTTCCAGGTTCATGCCCGATGGGCAAGCCTGGGCCATCTGCTTGATTTCATCCAGATGCAGTTCCCGGGGCAGCACCACCTGCCGCACGCCGAGGCGCGCCGCGGTCTCCAGGCCTGAGGCCGTGCTGACGCAGGCCAGGGTGGAGAGATGCACCTCGCCGGAGAAGCCGGTCTGGCGGGTGAGTTCCAGCAGTCCCAGATCCTGAAGAATGAGTCCGTCCGGATGGACGTGGCGCTGCAACTGGTCCACCAGATGTCCGGCGGCAGTGAGATCCCGGGGCTTGAGCAGCGCGTTCATGGCCACCAGGACCTTGCAGCCCTTGGATTGGGCCAGCTGGGTCAGGTCGGCCAGTTCGCGCAGGGAAAAATTCTCCGCTTCCATCCTGGCCGAGAAGTGCTTCAGGCCGCAGTAGACGGCGTCGGCTCCGGCAGCCAGAGCCGCCAGGAAGGCCTGTCGGTCTCCGGCGGGAGCAAGTATTTCCGGCTTGAAGGACGGGGAGCTTGTTTCATTGAGTTGCATGGAGTTCCTGGGAAATCGATGATGAGGATTGATTCGCGGCCAGCTCAAGGATGATTGCGAACTGGTCCGCGGTTACGGGCTGGACGGAAAGTCGGCTGCCTTTGCGCAGCAGTTCCATGCCGGTCAGTGCCGTGATGGTGCGCAGCATGGGCAAAGGCAGGGGATGGGCGAACTTTTGCATCAGGCGGATGTCCACCATGTCCCATGCCGGTTTTTCCGGCGTGGATCTCGGATCAAAGTGGTCGCTTTGGGGATCCCAGGCAGTGTGGTCCGGATAGGCTTCACGGACAATTTCGACCAGACCGACCACGGAAGGGTTGACTTGGCTATGATAATACAGGGCCTGATCCCCGGTGCGCATATCGCGCATCAGGTTGCGGGCCTGATAGTTTCGCACCCCGTCCCAGTATGTGGTCTGGTTCGGGGCCGCGGCAAGGTCGTCGATGGCAAAGCAGGTGGGCTCGCTTTTGAGCAGCCAGTAGTTGGGCATGGTTTGGCTCCAGGCGGCAATGGGAATAGGGGGTTCGGACAGATTCCCGCCGGAGTGGGAAATGCCCGAGACGAAACCTGGTTTTGTGGAATCAAAATCGTGTTCCACCGTATAGGTCAGAACGAGCTGGTCCTGCTCGCTGGAAGGCGGAACGACGACCTGGAAACGGATCAGGCGAGCGTCCACGGTTTCATGGGGATGGCTGGATTGCGTGAGCCGCCAGTCACCGTGCACATACTCCTCCAGGATCACCCGCTGCGGTTCGTTCTTGCTGTTGCGGACCCGGATCTCCCAGGTGTAGCGGGCCATGTTCTTGCCGATCTGCTCATGGGAGAGCATGCGCCGCTCCACGTTTACGTCAAAGGCCTGACCCATCTTCAATTCCACGTCCGCGTCCCGTGGGGTGTGATCAATGCGATCCTCGCCAATGAACAGGGTGCTGCCGTCCCGGCTTTCCTGATAGGCCCGGACGATTCCTTTTGGAAGAGGCATGCCCAGTCCGTTGTCTTCGGCGTTCTTGAAGATCAAGAAGACGTCGACGCCCTGTTTGATGGTTCCCTGCCCGGGGCCGGGATATCCGCTGTAGCGGGAGACAAGCTTTTTCTCCAGCAGCATGTCCGGAGCCTGCAGCAGGCTGACCTGTTTGGTCTGGCGGTTGGCCATGTGCACCGGACGGGGCAGGCTGTAGAGGTGGTACTCGAAAAAATCTTCCTGCTGCATCTGCTCCGCGACCATGGGCGCGGCCATGACCATGTCGCGGCGTATTCGGGTCGGTTCGGGGCGAACCACATGCACATCGCCGGCAACCAGTTTCAGGGCGGCATCCGCAAAGGCCATGCCGGACTGGTTGTCCAGAGTGACCCAGCCGGACAAGGAGGCCCGGTCGTTGTCGCGGTCCACCTTGAGCACGTAATCGGCACGCCAGCTCATGCCTCCGGCCAGGTAGGAGACGTCAATGTCCTGCCGAACCGGGCCCAGATTGTTCACCAGCCAGACCAATGTCGGCCTGGGCCGTAGTCCTTCCGGCATTTCGGCCAGATAGACCGAGTCGTAGTCGCCGACGTAGATCTGACCCTCAACCTGGAAAATCGGGCGATCGTTATTGGCCAGCAGTGTGGCTTCGCGAAGGATGGTTGCCTTGCGGTCGTGGGGATCGGGCAGAACGACCTGCAGGGATCGCCCGACATAACGATCCAGCAGGTTCTGCACACTGATCAGGTCATACTCGTAGTTCATGTCCAGCACGGCAAAGTCTTCCGGAGCGGTCCGTGAGCGAACCTGCAACGTCGAGGCCGCAATGGTTTCGGCGACACCGCTGAACTCAACCGTTCCGGTTCCGGTGGGCAGTTCCAGCTCGCGGACCTCGTTGATCAGGGCCTGACCGTGATTGTAGACGGTGACGGTCAGGGATTTGGTGGTCCCCCCCCAGGATAACTGTGCCGAAAAGACCAGGAGAACAAAAAGAAGAATAAGATTTAATAATTTCATGTATGCCTTCCTCAGCAGAATGAACGTTGAGTATACGCCGGAGCGGGTGTTGAAGAGCCGGCGAGGGGCGTGGTTGCCTGTACACGGAAATGCGCTGCAAGGGAGATTGCCGGATGAACGTGGATTTTGTACATCACACAGGCAATGGGATTTCAGCAGCGGACTTCTCTGGAATCCATTAGAGAAATATGGGCAGAACCGGCTTTTCGACGAGACCCGTTTCGCCGGCAATATTTAATCTACAGCGATGCGAAGCGAGAGGTCAATGACAAGTATCCGTTTTCTCTCAACGGGCAATGGTTGTTCCGATGAAGACGTTGCCGCCCTTGGCGGCAGCCTCAATCGCTGAAATGTCGCCTTTAACTTCATCCGAGGAGTTCTCATGTCCAAGCGGATCGCTTTTTGCGGCTGCCTCGTTGTCATGTTTTTCTTTGCCGGGGCGGAACGAAGCTATTCCGCGGGTTCCGGCCATGACCTGGGTTATGTCCAGCAGCATGCCCTGGCGGGTGATGCAATGTTTCAGCATCAATTGGGGTTGATCTACGGCGAGGGTCGCGGCGTGCCGCGTGATTCGGAGTCGGCGTTCTACTGGTTTACCAAGGCAGCCGAGCAGGGACATCTGGAGTCCCAGGTCAATCTGGGAGCCATGTACGCCATGGGGGTCGGGGTGCAGCGAAATTATCTGCATGCCGCCCATTGGTACCGAATCGCCGCTGAACGGGGGCACCCGGAAGCCCAGAACAATCTGGCCATCCTCTTCGAAGAGGGACTGGGATTCGCTCCGGACAAGAACCAGGCGCTGCGCTGGTACACCGAGGCTGCAAATCAGGGCCACCCAGAGGCATTGTATAATCTGGCCCAATTGCATCTGGAGCAGGAAGATGCGGAAGAGAACGTTCAGAAAGCCTTGGATCTGCTCGTTGCTGCAGCTGAAAGAGGCTATGCGCCGGCGCAGTATCACGCCGGATATTTGCTGGAGCGGGGCGAGGGCGTGAAACAGAATCTTCACATAGCCGCCGCCTTGTACAAGATGGCCGCGCAACAGGGACTGCCCGAGGCGCAGCTCAATCTGGGGGTGATGTATCTGACCGGTCAGGGAGTCTCCCAGGAAAACGTGCTGGCCTACAAGTGGTTCATCCTGGCCGTATTCCATGGGCTTGAACAGGCAGCCGAAGCAATGAATCTGGCTGAAACACGCATGACGCCGGGACAGATCAGCGATGCCCGCAGACAGGCCGAGCAGTGGGTTCTTCAGCGGCGTGCCGGACAATGATCTTCAGACCTTATTATCCACGACGGAGTCGAGTGCCGTTGCCGGATTTCCCTTCCATCTTGGATGCTTCACGGAGTCGTGAGTGCAGATAGTCTTGTATCAACCAGAAATACCTCCGAATACGGGCAATATTGCACGGCTCTGCGCGGCGACGCAGACTCCGCTGCATCTGATCGAACCCCTGGGATTTCGGCTTGAGGATAAATATCTGCGTCGGGCGGGACTGGACTATTGGAAGCACGTCCAGGTTCGGGTCTGGCCGAACTGGGAGGAGTTTCTTGAGGGAATCAGTCCTGGCCGCCTGGTATTCAGCAGTGCGAGAAAAGGAGTTGAGCTCCATCAGTTTCCATTTCAGGAGCAGGATTTGCTGGTGTTTGGGCCGGAAACCAGAGGTCTGCCTCCGGAACTGCTTGCAAACGATGCGCCCTGCATCCGCGTGCCGATCTGGGGAGAAGTGCGCAGCCTGAATCTGTCTACTTGTGCCGGAATCGTACTCTACGAAGCATTGCGCCAGACGGGAGGCATTCCGTAAAACCTCCCAAAAGGCATGCGTCAGGCGTCATCGCCGCTTCACAAGCAAGGCCCGGGAAGTTTTTGACTTCTCCCGGGCCTTGCTGTTTGGTACCCTTTGTTCAACAGGAAACGACATCCGTCTCGATGCTCAGACGATTTTTCCCCCCACAATTGTCTGCTCGGGGGCAATAAATTTTGCCGTTGCCGCCAAGGCCTCTTCCAGCTTGTTCTTGCGGTGCTGCCACATCCCCAAGAGAACGACGATGCCGATGCCTATAGCATCGCTGAGGAGGTTCGGCTGGAAGCAGAGGAAGGTGGCGCCGCCGAAAATGATCCATTCCACCATGGTAGTCCGTCGCAACAGATAGAACATGGACCAGGCCGAGAACGCCACCGTGCCGATGGCCGCGGCGAAATAGACCGAGGCGATTCCGGCCCACCCCGCGTCACCCGTGACGGCTTCATCCCAGCCGATATAGAGGGTCATGGCCGGTTCGTAGGCAAAGAGGAAGGGCATGACATAAAGCAGCTTGGAAAACTTGAAGGCCGTCCAGCCTGTTTTCCAGGGATCGGAACCGGCAATGGCCGCGCCGGCGTAGGCGGCCACGCAGACCGGCGGCGTGATGTTCGAATTCTGGCTGAACCAATAGACGATCATGTGACCGGCGATCAAACCGACGCCCATCTCATGGAGGGCGGGTACGGCCAGTACGGCCACGATCAGATATGAGGCCGTTACCGGTACGCCCATGCCCAGGATCAATGAGGCCAAGGCGATGAGGATCAGTGCCGGCAACAGGTGTCCGCCGGAAAGAGAAATAATGATGTCCGAGAACTTGAGACCGATGCCGCTCAAGGCAATGGTGCCCACGATGATCCCAATGACTCCCACTGTGGCGCCGATGACCAGTGTGCTTTTCGCTCCGGCGACCAAGGCCTCCCAGACCTGCTGTGGGCCCATCCTAAATTCCGGATCAAACTGGCTGATCAAGATGCAGGACAACGTCGCCCAAAATGCGGCGTTGCCCGGAGAATAGCCGATGAGCATCATGACGATGATGATTACCAGGGGCACGCACTTATACCAGTGTCGCTTGAATATGGCAGAGGGTGACGGCATGTCGTCCAAGTCGAGCCCCTTGATATTCATCTTTTTGGCCTCGAAATGGATCATGGTGAAGACGGACAGGAAATACAGTATCGCCGGAAAGATGGAGATGAGCATGATCTGGACGTAGGGCGTATTGGTCAGCTCGGCCATGATGAATCCGCCCGCGCCCATGATCGGGGGCATGAACATGCCGCCGATGGAGGCCGCCGGCTCTATGGCTCCGGCAACATGCGGCCGGAATCCGGCTTTTTTCATCAAAGGGATGGTGAAGGCGCCGGTGGTCACGGTGTTGGCAATGGCCGATCCTGAAACCGAACCGAAAAAAGCCGAGGCCATGACGCAGACCTTGGCTGGGCCGCCGATGGAGCGCCCGGCAAGGGCCAGGGGCCAGTCGATAAAAAAACGCCCCACTCCGGATTTTTGAAGGAATGCGCCGAAAAAAATGAAGAGAATGACGTATGTGACCAGAACGCTGGCCATGACGCCGAACACGCCGTCCTGGGTCAGAAAAAGATACGGAGCCAGACGGTCGAGGTCAAAACCGCGGTGGGCGATGGCCGAGGGGAAATACGGGCCGAAATATCCGTAGGCGAGAAACAGGACCCCGCCCATGGTGATGGACCAGCCCAGAACCCGACGGCAGACTTCCAGAGATATGATGATCCCGACAATGCTGACCCAGACATCCATCTGGGTTTCCATGCCCGCGCGGTAATTCAGGTTTTCAAACTCGAAGATCCAGTACCCGATGACTCCCGCGGATATCAGCGCCAGGAGAACATCCACCACCGTCGGGCGGGTCTGGTTCGAGTGTCTCCAGAAAGGAAAGGAGATAAAAATCATGATATACGTCAAAAAGACATATACCCCGCGGTGATACTGATCGCTCACCGGACGAATGCCGGCGGCGTAGAAATAAAAGAGCACCATGCAAAGACCCATGATGGAAATCATCCATTTCCAGACCCCGGTCAATTTCCGGCCGGTCTTGGCATCCTTGGCCTGAATCCGCTTCAACTCTTCCTTGCGGGCAACGGACATTTCCTGTGGGTCAGTCATGTACAAGCTCTCCGAGTGCTGTGAAGGTCTGGTTGGTGAAATTCATTCGTCGGTCTTTGCTTTCTTAGCGGAACAGGCCTGACGTCGACTATTCATGGGCATGCATCATGCGGCTCGCTACACTGGGGATATTTTGGGCACGTGTGGTTGCGACCAATCGGTTTCGCTGTGAAAGAAACAAAGTAGTCCCGCAGCCTTGCAAAGCTCCGGGACTACGTATTTGTAAGGTTAAACTAAGGTTTCAGATTTTCAGGGATGGCAACTCCCTGCTCGGACCAGAATTTGGCAGCTCCAGGGTGCAGGAGTACGGAAGCACCGTTCAGACCGCCTTCAATGGACATCTCCCGGGCCGCGGAATGCGCGGTGACCATGTGCTGCAGGCCTTCCGGTGAATAGATGATCTTCAGAGCATCGTAGACCACGTCGTCGGAAACCTTCACATTGGTCATCCAGAAGGTGGAATCCTGGAAAGTGACCACCGGCTCGCTCTGCCCGCGGTAGGTGTCCGCGGGAATTTCAACCCGGGCGTAGAAGGGGAATTCGGAGTAAAAGCCGCTTTCCTCGGCATCCTTGTGCAGATTTACCAGCGCGATATTGTCCTGGGTGGCCGCTTCAATAATCGAGGCATTGGGATAGCCGACAAGAACCCAGAACGCATCGATCTTGCGATCCTTGAAGGCTGAGGCAGCCGGAGAATAGCCCAGAAATTGCGGATTGATGTCATCCCACAGACCCATGTGCCGGAAAAAACGTTCCGCGGCCAAGGCTGCTCCGGAACCGGCATTGCCCACGGCAACCCGTTTCCCGGCCAGATCCTTGGCGGAGTTGATGCCGGCATCCGCACGCACGACCAACTGTGCCGGTGCGCCGTACAGATAGCCCATGGTCCTGACATTGACGTATTCTCTGTCGTCATTGGGCAGTTGACCATTGCGGCCAAGGTAGGCGTCGCCGGCGTACACAATGCCGAAATCAACCTGGCCGGCATGGAGCCTTCGCAGATTTTCACCGGAACCGCCGGAACCTTCAGATGAGATTTCCACATTGGTCATGGCTCTGGACAGATAAATGGAGATGCCGTTTGCAAAATAATTGAATGTGCCCCCGGTCGGGCCGCCGCCGAAAGCGAGGAATGAGGCGCGTTGGGCTTCGGCGGGGGTGACTCCGAAAGACAAGGCCAATGCTGCCAACCCCATCAGAAACGTCATCAATTTTGTTCTCATCTGGCTCTCCTTGGCTGAAGGTGTTTTGAAAGTGATTAAAGGATTCTGATCACAATACTGCATTCTTTTTTGCATGAATCATTTTGAAGTTGTCAGTGCTCTCCCATGAAAGGAGGAAAATCATCGGTAAGCGACATTAAACTTCATTCGTTCGACGGCAAAATTTTCGTCTGCCGTGATATCGACCTTTGCGGAGAATCCGGGTAGAAAATTGCTTATCGTAGCATTGGTATGGAATGATTGTTCACAGCCTGACAAGGCAAGCCGGACCATTTTACGTCTTGACGTCGATGCATATGCTGAGAATTTGCGCGAAACCTTGAATCCTCCGGAGGTAAGACCCCATGACCAAAGAGAAGGACTATTATCATTCCCTGTACGAAGTGGCCAAGGTAATCAATTCCAGCCTGGATCCCTCACTGGTATTGGACGCCATCACCCAGCAGGTGACCAAAGCCCTTGATCTCAAGGCCTGCTCCATCCGCCTCCTGGCTGACGACGGCAAGAATCTCTTGATGGGCGCTTCCCATGGACTCAGCAAAGGCTACCTGCGCAAAGGCGCCGTTGAAGTGGCCAAGAGCGGGCTGGATCAGGAGGCGCTCTCGGGGAAGCAGGTCACCATTCGCGAGGCCTGTTCCGATCCGCGTTTTCAGTATCCGGAAAAAGCCAAGGAAGAGGGAATCTCCTCCGTCGTGGTCTTGCCGCTTCTGGCCGAGGAAAAAGCCATTGGCGTGCTGCGGGGTTATTCGGAGCAGTGCCGGGATTTTTCAGAGGAGGAAATCGAATTTCTGACCATCATTGCCAACCTGAGTGCCATTGCCATTGAAAATGCCCGCCTACACCATCGTCTCAAACTGGATAGCGAGCTGCAGACAGCCTACGACTACCGGCTCTTTGATGATTAAGGATGAGAGAACGCAAAGTGTTTTCCCTTGCGAATCGGTTTTACTTTTGTGAAAGTAAGGATAGGTAGATATGCAAAAAATAAATATTGGAATTAATGGGTTCGGCAGGATCGGTCGCCAAGTGCTCAAGGCGATTCATGAAAAGCACGCCGACAGACTGCAGGTGGTGGCGGTCAACGATCTGTTCGATGTTGCCACCAATGTTCATCTCTTCAAGTTCGACACGAGCTACGGGCGGTTTCGTTTCGAAGCCGGGGCCAGCGAGAACCAGATGACCATCGGCGACTGGACCGTGAGTAGCTTTGCCCAGCGTGATCCCTCCCAGATTCCATGGCAGGATGTAGGGGTGGATATTGTTCTTGAATGTACCGGAATTTTTCGGTCCAGGGCCACTGCCGGTCAGCATCTGCAGGCCGGGGCGAAGAAGGTGATAATTTCGGCTCCAGCCAAGGAGGAGGATGTAACCCTTGTCCTGGGGGTGAATCAGGACCGGTACGATCCTCAAAAGCACCACATTCTCTCCAATGCCTCCTGCACCACCAACTGCTTGGCGCCACCGGTCAAGGTGCTGCACGACGCCTTCGGCATCGTCAAGGGCACCATGACCACGGTCCACTCCTACACCAATGACCAGCGCATCCTGGATTTGCCGCACAAGGATCTCCGGCGGGCCCGGGCCGCGGCCTGCAACATTATTCCCACGAGCACCGGCGCAGCCAGAGCCCTGGCACTGGTCATGCCCGAGATGAAAGGGCGCTTCGACGGGTACTCCCTGCGGGTGCCCACGCCCACGGTCTCGGTGGTGGATTGTTCCATTCTTCTGGAGCGCGAGACCACTACCGAGGAACTCCGCGCCACGTTGAAGTCCGCGGCGGACGGACCACTGCACGGCATCCTCGGCTATGCCGACCTGCCGCTGGTTTCCTCGGACTTCATCGGCGACGATCGCTCCAGCATCGTGGATGAGGAATTCACCCTGGTCATGGGCGGTCAGGGCAACCTGATCAAGCTGGTGGCCTGGTACGACAACGAATGGGGATACTCCTGCCGTCTTGCGGATCTGGCGGCGTTTTTGGCTGAGAAGGGATTGTAACGAGGCTTCGGCTGATCCGCGGTTCACGGATGGATAAAGAATTGGCAGGGGCGCACGAGAGTGCGCCCCTTGTTCGTGATCGCCTGAAGACGATCTGAAGTTTACTGCAGGACGGTCAGCGGGCGAGCGGTTTCAGCTGTTATCATCCCAGATAGGGATCTTCTTTCATGAGGTAGGTGTGGATGTAATCGGCCACGCCGGTTTCCAGGGAGCCGAAGATGACGGGACATCCGAGATCGTACAGGCGATTCATGCTCGCTTCGGTGTAGTATTGATATTTTTCGCGTATGGCCTCCGGCATGTCGATGTATTCGACATTGAACGGCTGCTCCATGGCTGAAAAAACGGCGCGGGCCAGATCATTCCAGCTTTTGGCTTCGCCCCGTCCCAGGTTGAAGATGCCGTTGACCTCCCGGTTCTCGAGCAGCCACCAGACCACATCCAGGCAATCCTTGACGTAGATGAAATCGCGCTGCTGGGCGCCGTCGGCGTAATCAGGCCGGTGGGACTTGAACAGGCGCAGCCTCCCGGTTTCCAGGATCTGGCGATAGGCCTTGCAGACCACGCTCATCATATCGTTCTTGTGATATTCGTTGGGACCGAAGACATTGAAGAACTTCAACCCGACCATCCGGTCCGTCAGGTTGTTGCGCAGGGCCCAGAGATCAAAGAGCTGCTTCGAGTAGCCGTACATGTTCAGCGGCTTTAAACGGGGCATCATCTCCGGGTCGTCGTCGAAACCCAGGACTCCGTCGCCGTAGGTTGCCGCGCTGCTGGCATAGATGAACCGGACGTCGTGGCGCAGGCAGAACTGGGCCAGGATCTTCGTGTAACGGTAATTGTTCTCCATCAGGTATTCGGCATCGGTTTCCGTGGTGGAGGAGCAGGCCCCCATGTGCAGGATCGCCTGCACCTCCGGACCCAGTTTCCCCTGTTCCAGAAGCTGCAGAAACGTGGCCTTGTGCAGATATTCCGAATAGCGCAGGTTGACCAGATTCTTCCACTTTCCCCCCCGCCCCAGATCATCCACGACAAGGATGTCCGTGATGCCCTGCTGATTCAGTTTCCAGACCAGGGCGCTGCCGATGAATCCAGCTCCCCCTGTGACGATGTACATAGGCGTCTCCCGTTGCAATACGAGTGTTCGTGCGTTCCGGTTGAGGCTCTACCCCGGAGCCGTGTTTGGTGGCAAGTTCGGTCATCCGTCGAGATTCTGGTTCTTGAGACGGAGTTTCAACGTTGAGGGCAGAGCCGAGAAGGTGACAAAAATATTGTTTTATGATTGGAACAGTGTCCAGCGCATCTTGTAAAGATGTCAGGCTCACGTTGAGCGCTGCTCACGAGATTTATTTTGCAACTACTCAGCTGAGGTCCTGCTTGCCTTGATTTTGCGGCCTCGCAGACTCCTTCGCCGGCTTCGTAACATCAAACCATTGCGTGAATAAACAGCATTTTGGAGCTTCAAGTGCTTGGCAATGGTTTGATGAACGAATCCTGGCTCAGTCAAACATGCGAGACCACAAAATCAAGGCAAGCACGACCAATCCTGTGTACTTTCAGGGTATGCTGAATAGTTATTTTATTTTTATTGCTCTGTTGATCAAGGAGAACAGCCATGCTGGCGATTTTGGATTATGAAGCCGGGAACCAGACCAGTGTCCGGCGGGCACTGGATTTTCTGGGTATCCCATGTTCAATCACCGCTGATCCGGACGTACTGCTCGGGGCTGCCGGAGTGATTTTTCCGGGAGTCGGCGCAGCCGGACAGGCCATGGAGGAGCTGCACTCAAAAGGCTTGGACAGGGTTCTGGGCGAGGTGGTGCGCACGGGAAAACCTTTGCTGGGCATTTGCGTGGGGTGTCAGATTTTGCTGGACTACAGCGCGGAAAACGATACCTCCACTCTGGGCATCCTGAGCGGAGAATGCCGAAGGTTCGATCCTTCCTGGACGGATGAGAGCGGGCGGAACCTGATCATCCCGCACATGGGCTGGAATGGATTCCAGCGCAAGAAGGAATGCAGCCTGCTGGACAACGTCCCGGACGAGGCGGAATTCTACTTCGTGCACAGCTACTTTCCGGTGCCCGCTCCCGAATTGGTCCTGGCAACCACGTTCTACGGCCGGGAATTCGCGTCCCTGTTCGGCCGCCCCGGTCTCTGGGCCACCCAGTTCCATCCGGAAAAGAGCGGACGACCCGGTTTGACCCTGCTCGCCAACTTTTACGCCTACTGCAACGAGGTGGCCCATGCTCAGTAAACGCATCATCCCCTGCCTGGACGTTCGGGACGGCAGACTGACCAAGGGCGTGAAGTTCAAGGGCAACGTGGACATCGGCGATCCCGTGGATATGGCTCGGTTCTACTCCGACGAAGGGGCCGACGAACTGGTGTTCTACGACATCACGGCATCCAGCGAAGACCGGGGCATTATGCTCCGCGTGGTGGAAGAGGTGGCGTCCAAGACCTTCATCCCGTTCTCCGTTGGCGGCGGCATTCGCAACGTCGCGGACATGCGGGCCGTGCTGCTGGCGGGTGCGGAAAAGATCTCCGTCAATTCCGCCGCGGTGCGGACGCCGGAGATCATCTCCCAGGGAGCTGCTGCATTCGGGTCCCAATGCATCGTGGTGGGCATGGACGTGCTGAAGGTGGATACGAGCCAATCCATTCCGTCAGGGTACGAAGTGGTCATCCATGGGGGCCGTACTCCCACCGGCCTTGACGCCCTGGCCTGGGCCGGAAAGGTGCAGGAACTGGGAGCAGGTGAAATCTGCCTGAATTCCATTGATGCCGACGGCACCAAGGAAGGTTACGAGTTGACCTTGACCCGGTTGATCTCCGAGGCCGTATCCATTCCAGTGATCGCTTCAGGCGGCGCCGGCAAGCCGGAGCATCTGGCCGACGCCCTGAACCAGGGGCTGGCTTCCGCGGCCCTGGTGGCCTCCATCGTGCATTTCGGCGAGTATTCAATTCGGGGAATCAAGGACATCCTGGCTGATCAAGGCATCAAGGTCCGCCAGGTGTGGTGAGGGCTAAAATAAGAAGTCGCAATAAAAAAGCGCTCCGTGCGCCTCTCGCCTCGTTGAACTTCAATGGAGGAGAGAGGCGCACGGAGCGCTTTCATTTATATGCAAAACGGAATTTCTGCTGCCGATGCTACTCCACCGGATCATCAGTCGGATGGTCGTCGTCCGAAATGGCTTCGTACGTGCCGCCGCGTCCTCCGGATTTGTGCATCAAGCGGCAGGGCCCGACCACGATGTCCTTTTGTACAGCCTTGCACATGTCGTAGATGGTCAGCGCAGCCACCTGAACCGCCATGAGAGCTTCCATTTCCGCGCCGGTCTGCCCGGTGCAGCGAATTTCGGAATCGATGATGATGCGCAGGCGTTGCACGTCCACGGTGAAGCGCAGATCGACATAGGACAGGTTTAAGGTGTGGCACAGGGGAATCAGTTCGGAGGTTCTTTTGGCCGCCATAATTCCCGCAACCTTGGCTGTGGCCAGGACGTCCCCCTTGGGCAGGGCCTTTTCCAGGAGCAGGTCCAGGGTCTTCGCGGAGAGTATGATTTCGCCGCGGGCCATGGCCAGGCGCTGGGTCTGTTCCTTGTCGCCAACATCCACCATGGTCAAATCGCCATTCTCCGTCATATGAGAAAACATTGCGCCCATACTGTCATCCTTTTACGGCATCTTTTGCCTTTTTGAAGAGGCGCTTCACCTTTTTCATGGGCCGGTCATCTTCCAGGCGGGCAAATTCGCGCAAGAGTTCTTCCTGCTTGCCGGTCAACCTGGTAGGAATCATCACCTGGACTTCGACCAGCAGGTCTCCCCGATGGCTGCTGCCAAGATGGGGCAAGCCCATTCCGGAAATCTGAAAGACATGTCCGCTCTGGGTACCTTTGGGGATATCCATGGGGACGGGGTCGTCCAGGGTGGGCACCTCGATGCGCGCGCCGAGAGCGGCGTCCACGAAGCTGATTTCCTTCTTGACCACCAGGTTTTGTCCCTGGCGACGAAAAACATCGTCCTCCTGCACATGAATGACCACGAAGAGGTCGCCGGGTGGGCCGCCGTACAAGCCCGGTTCGCCTTCCCCGCGCAGGCGCAGGCGGCTTCCATTGTCCACGCCGGCCGGAACCCGGACTTTAAGTTCCCGTATCTTGCGTACGATGCCTCGGCCATGGCAGGTCCGGCAGGGCGTGGTGATGATTTCTCCCTGACCTTGGCAAATCGGGCAGGTTACGGCTAGGCGAAAAAAACCCTGACTCTGGTGAATCTGGCCCTGGCCTCCGCATTGTTGACAGGTTTCCGGTCTTGTTCCCGGGGCCGCACCTGATCCGCTACATTCCTCGCAGGTTTCGTTCTTGGGCAGCTCCAGTTCAATTTCTCTGCCTTTGGCCGCATCCCGGAAGGACAGCGTCAGGTTGTAGCGAAGATCCGCTCCGGCCTGAGGCCTGGGACCGCGATTTCCATATCCGAAAAACTCACCGAATATGTCGCTGAAGGTCGAGAAAATGTCGTCCGTGTTGCGAAAGCCCTGAAAACCGGAATTGTTGAGTCCTTCATGGCCGAACCGGTCATAATGGGCGCGTTTTTGTGGATCGCGAAGCACTTCGTAAGCTTCCGCGGCCTCCTTGAACCGTACCTCGGCCTGTGGATCATCCGGATTGCGGTCCGGATGGTACTTCATGGCCATGCGTCGATAAGCCTTCTTGATTTCCTCTTCCGACGCATCCCCGGGTACTCCGAGGATTTCATAAAAATCCTTTCGTTGCGCCATGTTACTTTGTCACGCCAATGACCGCGGCTTGCTGAATGTCCTCAGAAGGCAACACCTTGCCCGCGGCTATTTCACGGAGCGCGGTGACGATGTCCTTGTTGTCGCTTTCCAGCAGCGGCTTGTACCCTTTGCGATATTGCTGGACCCGCTTGATCGCCATCTGAACCACAAGAAATCTATTATCCACCTGCTGCAAGCAGTCTTCAACAGTAATTCTGGCCATATATCCTCCAGGGAGTTTCTTTAATTTACAAAACTTTACCTTTTATCAAGGAACGTGTGTCGCGTCAATGATGATTATTGTCGAAAAATAATTTCACGATCCAAGGTTGATGGGAGTGCGGAAGTTGTTTAAGCCATGGCGCCGCAATGCGGCAATCTTCAAGAGAAGGAATAACCATGACGCGTATCGGAAAATTGGCCTTTGCCCAAAAAAAATGTCTCGGCCAAACAGGCTTGTTGATGCAGCGTTTGGGCATGGTATGGCCCGGGGCACGAGTCGGCGTGGCCGTATCCGGCGGAGTGGACAGCTGGGTGTTGCTCCAGGTTCTCCTGTTGCGGCAACGAATCGTTCCATTCCCCTTTGAAGTGATGGCTGTCCATCTCAATCCCGGTTTCGATCCGGTCAGCCATGCGCCCTTGTCGCCCTGGCTGCAGGCGCATGGGGTCGCGCTTCATGCGGAACAGACGGATTTTGGTCCAATGGCGCACAGCTCCGCAAACAGAAAGAATTCTGCCTGTTTTTTGTGCAGTTGGCACCGGCGCAAACGCCTTTTTGAGATTTGTCGACAATACAATCTGACGCATCTGGCGCTGGGCCATAATGCCGATGATCTGGTACTGACATTTTTCTTGAATTTGTTCCGTAATGGACGTGTGGAAGGCATGACGCCCAAGGAAGATTATTTCAAAGGAGAACTGACGCTGATCAGACCGTTGTTGCTCGTGGATAAGCCGATGATCCGCAAGGCAGCCAAGCAATGGAACTTGCCTGTCTGGAGCAATCCCTGCCCATCGGCAACGCAGAGTGAACGCGCCAAAACCGAAATTTGGCTCCGGAAAATCGTATCCGAGGATCCGGCAATGCACGGCAGTGTCTATGGTGCATTGAAGCGGTGGCAGCTTGACGTGATGAAGGGAAATTTTTAGGAGTCGGTCAAGCTTGACATGTTGGCGTGTAACATGTGAATTGGCCGCTATTAAGCTGCGGAATGCTGTACAATCATTAAGGTGGCGTGCAAAACTTCAAAGCTGATGCAAATTATATGAACGGGCAGAAGTAACGGAACAAAATATCCCGAGGTTGCATTCGATGTGACCGATCATGGTCTGCCTAACTTACAAATCTTCGGCTCTGATAAAGTCTGCTGAGTCTCAAAGGTTCAAAGGGTCCAATGATTAGAAAAAAATACCAAATCCTTGTCTTCAAGGATAATGCCGGTACCTGCAACACGTTCACTCTTCATATCTGGATGTGTTTGCTGACAGCCGGCATTTTTTTTGCTTCTGTGGGCTTGAATCTCCACTTTTTCCATAACCGTCTGAATGCCGACACCATGCAGGACAAGCTTCATCAGGCTCAAAGAAATTTGGAAAATCAGCAGACCCAATTCCTCATTTTGACCGAAAAAATCGAAGAGCTTGAAACTCAAGTCAATCAGGTTTCACGTTTAAATGCCAAGATTAGAGTCATGGCCAACCTTGATTCTGAACACGTTCCGGCTTCCTTCTCTCTGGGGGGGGCGGAAAGAATGGGATTTACGGACCAGTATGCGACAACCCATCGCCAGGAACTGCTGGTTCGTAAGATGCACAATTTTTTGGAGCAGTTGCGTGCAGAAGCTAAACTGGAGCAGATCCGTCAGGAGGAACTGCTTGCAAAATTGCGAGATAACCAAGGTTTTTTCGCGTCCACTCCTTCCATTTGGCCAACCGATGGCTGGGTGACGTCTGATTTTGGCTATCGCCGTTCTCCGTTCACGGACAGAAGGGAGTTCCACAAAGGGATCGATATCGCCGGCCCTCCAGGAACGCCGATCTACGCGACGGCCAAGGGGCGGGTTCTCTCCGCCGACAGGGATGGGGCCTACGGTTTGACCGTGACCATCGATCATGGTTCGGGCATCGTCACACTCTACGCGCACATGCAGCGGATCAACGTGAAAACGGGGCAGGATGTCAGTCGCGGCGAATTGATCGGCTACATTGGCAGCACCGGACGCACCACCGGTCCTCACCTGCATTACGAAGTCCGGTTGAACGGCATGCCGGTTGATCCCAAAAGATACATCCTGAATTAACGGGTACTTTTGCGATTTCAAGCCGGCAAGCTGAACCGGAGATTTCCTCTATTTAGATCTTCTACCGACATACTCGGATGGTGATCTTGAATTCTGATACATCATTTCTGGCTCTTCGACGTTGGATGTGGAATTGTGCAACAGCCTGACTATTGCATGATCCTTGTTCGGAGCCACTGCCGGAGGCATCCCCGTCCTTCGCCCACGATTAAACACGATTAAATGTGTCGCGTGAAGCCAAAACCGTCAAGGCATGGCGTTAGCCATCCCTGAAGGGGCTGCCTTGATGGGCTTGGCGCTCGTGCCATTATCGAGGGGGTGATACGACTCTCCGGGTGCTACATGGTTTGAGGTCAATTCCACATCCAAAGTCGAGGAACCTAAATGAAAGGATCCTACTCCATAAAAAAAGGTATATCTGAGCGATAGAACCGCCGGCCATGTTTTGCTTTCAGACTTTTAGGACGTGGTGGCTGGCCAAAGGCGAGATTTTGCAGCACGTCCATGCGGTTGAATGGCTCGAGGGGGGAGCGCCAATCGGGTTGCCGAGCACTTCGATGGTGATGGCTCCTGTGGAACGCTCACCGGTAACTTTCCATTCCGGTCCAGCGATGTACAGTTCGAAATCATTTTGCTCCACCGGCAACGGCTGGGTGGGCACGGACCAAAACAAGTGGTTTGGCGGATAGTAGAACGCCATCACGAGCGAACGAAGAGACCAGAGGCTGCTTGCCGGTCCGGCATAGAGGTCGAGAATGCGAGGATCCGGGCCATGATAGCCCTGGGTGACGATACCTTTGCGCAACGCGCGGCGGGCCAAAAAATATTGCCACGTCACATCGAGAGCCCGTCTCGCCTCACCTGGCGTTACCGTCTCGGAGTAGCTTTCAGCTCCAGCGACAAGGGGGCAGACGCGGCAATTCGATAATGAACGCTGCGCCCGAGAATTGGGAAGCCGTGCGGGCCAATCAAGTATCTGTAGTTTGCAAGGAATTTTTGTTGTGTGTTTTGAATAAATGTCGAATCCCACTGCGGGTCAATGCGGTTGATCCAGGTTAATGCGTAGTGAAAACCCCAAGCGCTGTAGAAGTCCACATGTCCTGATGGACCATCCCTGAACCAGCCATCGCCGAGATCAAAATCCTTGATCCGGTCAAAAGTGCTCCCGCACCCCCCTGATTTGCGAAGGATATCCAAGAGCGGTGATGACACGATCAATCAAGACAAAGAAAAGATGCCAGATGTTGTCGAGCCCTGGTCGGCCATCAACAAGCGAGAGCCAGTCCACGTCGGCCTTGCGTTGATGCATGGTCAAGCCTTCCCACACGGAGTCGCGAAACAACCAAAGTGCCAGCGCGATATCAGCTGCTTCAACGATTCGTTTGATTGCTTTTGCCTGGCATGTCGCCCCAGTATGACGATGCATTAGGGTCGGTTCCCGCGAGCAGGCCGCGCTTGAACTCTTCAGGAATCGAAAGACGGGTACCTTGCGCCAGGATTATTTCCGAATTGCGGCCTGATGCGCACCATGCTCCGAACAAGGCATAGTCCGAGCAAATCCTTCGAGTGCATCGCATTCCGTTCCACTCCAGCTTGGCAGTCCAGGATAGATTGCACCCGAACCGGATGCGTTACGATAACGATATGTCGCCCACGTCGTGGGCCAAGTATCGCACAGATTATCATAATCTGAAACCGGAACCGGATCATTTGCGAAACCCTCAAGAAGTTTTTCAGTAGATTTGGGAAATCGCCAACTACGCATTATGGTTGGCATCTGTTGCATCAGCCCCACCGACAGCCGTATTCCTTTTAAAATTTTTACTATGTTTTTCTTCATCAAGACCTCCTGCATAGAGACTCCGTCATTCATGTCGGAGAGGAAATGCAGTCTTTTGAAAGTTGATAGCCATACCCATCACCGCGTTGCGGCAATTTGCATAAACGATGGGGAATTCCCTGTACCACTTCGCCAAGCGTTTTGATGTTGAAACTGCTTGTAGCCCTGACAGCAAAACGGCCAAAGTGTATTCTCGCTTTTTTTTCGGAAGGCACGTCCCGCCCGGACCAGTTTATGGGTTCGCCTTCCCTGGCATTAATCACGTCGCGCTTATGCCTTTTTTACGGAGACAACCCGCTCCAACGCCTTCACCAAGTCTTTCATTCGCACCGGCTTGGATATGTAGTCGTCCATGCCCGCATCCAAGAACTTCTCACGGTCTCCGATCATGGCATAGGCGGTCAGGGCGAAGATCGGGATGTCCTTTTTGTTACCTAAAGATGTGGACTGACGGATCTCCTTGGTCGCATTAACCCCATTCAGCACCGGCATTTGCACATCCATCAGAATCACGTCAAAGTCCTGGGCCGCAAGCAGGTCCAGTACCTGTCTGCCGTCCTCGGCATGCGTCACGTGATGGCCTGCTTCTGCAAGCAGCTTGCGGATCGACAGGGCATGGGTCGGTTCGTCCTCGGCCAGGAGGATGCGCAGGTTTTGACCTCCTTCTTTTTGTGTAGCCGTGGTCTTGGTTTGGGACGTATCAACTTGTAGCTTGAATGGCAGGACCACATGCACTTCTGTTCCTTCTCCCGGCTGGCTGTCGATTCCAATCCGGCCGTTCATCATTTCAACCAGCCGTTTGACGATGGCCAAGCCAAGACCTGCGCCCTGGTAGCTGCGCGTATATCTAGTCGAGCCTGAAAAATCCGATATTTTCGTTACAGGATCATCATAGAAGGCTGACGGGTTGTGGTGCCGAAAAACAGCCAAAGCGTAAAAAGGGCAAAAAAGTGTTCGAACTTCCGAATCCACTTCCTGAAATTGAATGCCGCGGCAGCCATGAACAGGTTGATCGCGTCGCCGAGAACCCCTTTCAGGTAGTTTCGGGACAAGCGATGATCCTGTTTCAGGTGACCAATTATCGGCTCTATTCCTGCTCTACGGCGAAAACGCTCACGGGCGATCCGCCGTTGATAGGGGCTATCGCTTTTCTTCGGACGCCCTGGCCGCAGGATTTTGGTGTCGCCTACATTTTGGTAGCCCCTGTAA